>JALYLP010000496.1 GCA_030774195.1 Actinomycetota bacterium
AGGAGGTGAGCTCGGCGAGGTCACCGAGGAGCCGGTCGTACCGCCAGCTGATCGGCCGGAAGAGGCGGAACAGGCGGAACTTCAGCTGCCGCCGCCACCGCGACGTCGACGCGAGGTTCGGCTCCCCGCGCGGGATGACCTGCTTCTCGTCATCACGCATGAGGATCGCGAAGTCATGGATCGCGTCCCGCACCTCGGAGGTCGTCATCCGCGATCGCGGCGTGGCCTCCTCGGCCCAGTACAGCTCCCGCTCGAGCGCGTCAGAAGAGTCGTTCTCGCTGGTCATCGGCCCTGGGAGGGTAACACCGGGTTTGCGCCCTTCAGAGTTTCTCCACGGGAACGCAACGTCGCTCATACTCGCTCGATGCAAGCGAAGGCGAAGGTCCCGCTCGCCCGCCGGTGCCGCGGAGGCGCTCCACCTCGTGGCGGCCGCCCTCCAAGAACTCAATCCGGAAGGCGAAGTGGAGGTTGATCCGGTTTACCTCAGCGTTGCGACGGATCTCCCGCGGTCCTGGAGAAGCTTCGGCGAACACGTGGTGACAACCGTGGACGCCTCAGACGGAGGCTCTGTTTTCGAGGTTTCTAGTCGGGGTGTGCACTGGCAGCTCATCGACTACGGAAAGAACCGGAGAAACGTGGAAGCCGTGGTGGACCGCCTCACGCGCGGCGGATGAGCTCCGGATCAAAGGGGGTCATACTTCGGCGCGATGACAGAGCCAGATGATCGGCTCCGGGCGGAAGCGCTTGGCTTTCTGAAGGACATATCAGCGCGCAATGGTGGCGTGGCCTCGTGGGCCGAGCTGCAAGGGTTCGAGTTCGAGGGTGTGCGCATTCCGCTCGTCGGACAGTCTGGCATTCGAAAGGTGAAAGGACATGAGGCCGCCCTCACGATCCTGACCACGTACCGACTGCGACCCGAAGACCGACCCTACGATGATTCGATCGGACCGGATCGCTATCCGAGGTACAAGTGGCGAGGAAGTGATCGCGACCATTGGGATAACGTTGCCCTCCGGGCTGCCATGGAGCTTCGCAAGGCTCTCGCCTGGTTTGAAGGCATTGAAACCGGCGCCTATCTCGTTCACGTTCCGATCTGGCTCGTTGAGGAGGAATCCGAGCAGCAACAGTTCATTGTTGCTCTCGACGAGACCATGCGCGAGCAGTGGCAACCCGAAACGCTGCTCTCGGCCCCAGACCTCGTCCTTCGACGTGCGTACGCCGAGAGAGTCGTGCGACAACGGCTGCATCAACCGATGTTCAGCCGTCGTGTCATCAAGGCATACCGGAGCCAGTGCGCCCTTTGTCGATTGCGCGTACCAGAGCTGCTCCAAGCTGCTCATATCAAAGAGGACTCGGAGGGAGGCGAGCCCGTCGTGCCCAACGGGATCGCGATGTGCGCCATTCACCATCTTGCATTCGATCGCTTTGTTCTTGGCGTTCGCCCCGACTACGTGGTCGAGGTCCGCGACGATGTCCTTACGGCGCACGACGGCCCAACCTTGCAACACGCACTCCAAGGGGTTCATGGCTCGGCTTTGACCGTTCCAGCCCGTCAGCCAGCCAGGCCTGATCCAATCCTGCTGGACGAGAGGTACGAGCGGTTTCGCGCAGCGAGCTGAGCCAAACCTCTGGATCTGACGATCTGATCCCGGATCGCTAGCCTCGCCCCGCTGTGACGGATCTCACGGACGAAAACCATCGGGGCAGGTACTCAATGGCGATGCTTCGCAGCCAGGAGTCCGAACGATGGGCCCTTCTTGTCACCGATGGCCTGGTGATCGAATTTCCGCCCGAGGTGTACCTCGATGAGCAGCTCGCTGAGCGAGAAGGCGAGCGGTGGGCCTGGATTCTCGCCCGAGGAAATGACGCAGGAATTGAGCGTCCCTTCAAGGGACGGTGGGAGATCGGCGATTACTGGGTTCGCCTCGTGCCCTGCCGCCTATTCGAAGACGAGACCTCGGAGACGTGGGTTGGCACGTACTGGACTCGCGACGGTTATCCGGAGCCAGAGGCCGCACTCTTCACAACTCGACAGTCAGCGCGAGACTGGGTCCTCACTCCCGCCCCGGGGCGTTTGTTTACCGACCTCAGCGAGACTTCCTGGTACTTCGGCGCCACATACCTCATCCGAGGCGAAGAGGAGTACGCAGTCGCCCATCTCGCCAAGGTTGTGAGCTGAGTGCCGGTCTACCGCGTCTTGGCATCGAGAACTGAGCTGGTTCTGATCGAGGCTTACATTCGTGCGAAGAGCCGAGATGCGGCGGAGGACCGGTTCTGGGAGGGAGAGCTCGAGGGAGGCAACGAGCTCCTGCTGTGGGATGAGGAGTACGACGGGTCCGACACGGACATCAGCACGATCGATGTCCACACGGTCGCCAACCCACCAGTCTTGGAGTATCGAGAGGGAGATGCGTACTGCCGGGTCTGTGGACTCCGAGCACAGCTCGTCGAGGCGATCGTCCAATCCCCTTCAGGGACGCAGGACGTCTCCCGCATCTGGATCCACGTCCGGCGCTCCGCCCTCGACCAAGGCGTCGGGCTCTGAAGGTGTGAGCGGAATGTGCGTCTCGTCCCCGAGGATGATGACCCAGCCCTCGCCGGCAGGGCTCTCGTACTCACTGCGAAAGTTGACCTGATACTGAATGCGTTGGCTGCGAGTCCGACGCTCCACCTCCTCGAGCGTGAGCAACACTGCGAACGGCCTCGCGTAGTCGTTCGTCGAATTAAGAACGATGAACGCAAACAAGTAGCGGTCGCCGAGCGTCCGTGCCATGTCGTACTCGCGCTCGGTCGCACCGAAGAAGAACCCGTTGAGATTCTGATTGCGAATCGGCTTGCGTGTCGTCTTCATCTCGATGAGTCGAAGAGTCGGGTAATGCTCATCAACGTTGTCAGCGGTAATGGGCGGGATTGGGGCCGGGGTCATCACGGCATCGAACGTCTGAATGCCGAACGATTGGGACGTTCCGACAAGCTCCAGAATCCGACGCTTCGTTGGAAGATCGACGCGCTGGAACCGGAGGTCCGAGAGGAGGAGCCCGAGGCCCTCGCGCTCGGTGCCCGCGTTCCGCTTGCTCTTCGTGAACTTGGATTCCGCCATCAGTCCACTCATGATCCTCGGCTCGATGCGGAGGATCAAACGGAGGCTATTCCTCGAGTGGTCCCCTTCAGCGCTTTTGTCTCAGCGTCCCCTCGATGCCGCGGACGTCGCCTTCCTCATCCGCGAGTAGCGCGAGATCGGCATATCCGAGGCGCGAGAGGTCGCCCCTGAGCGCCTCCGCCTGCTCTCCGCCGAGCTCGAGCAACAACGCGCCGCCCTGCCGAAGAAAGGGAGCGCTCTCAGTCAGTACGCGCCCGAGGATCTCGGTGCCGGATGAACGTTTCATTCGTCCCCGTCGTCGAGCTCGTCGCGCAGCGCCGAAAGCCACTCGACGGCGATGAGGTCTTGAGG
>JALYLP010000497.1 GCA_030774195.1 Actinomycetota bacterium
GCGCCGTCTTCCTCGAACAGGAACCCGGGACGTTCGTGCCCATCGTCGCGCTCGGCGGTCTCGCGGAGCTCATCATGGCCGACACGATCCAGCTCGGCGAAGGCATCATCGGTGACCTGGCCAACCGGGCCGTAGCGGAAGTGGTGAACGACACCGCCGCCGACGACCGCGCGGTGGAGATCCCCGGTGAGGAGGACAACCCTGAGGAACGGCTGATGGCGGCACCGTTGCTCGCGCGCGGCAACGTGATCGGGATGATGGCCGTGTGGCGCTCGGGTCCCAGCGACCGGTTCACGGACGCGGACCTGAGCTTCCTCGTCGGACTTTCCCATCAGGCCGCGATCGCGATCGAGAACGCACGACTGTTCCGGGAGGCGCAGGACGCTCGTCAGGTCGCCGAGGAAGCGAACGAAGCGAAGAGCGCGTTCCTCGCGGCGACCAGCCACGAGATCAGGACGCCGATGAACGCGATCATCGGGATGAGCGGCCTGCTGCTCGAGACGTCGCTCGATGCGGAGCAGCGCGACTACGCGGCCACGGTCGCGAACAGCGGCGAGGCGTTGCTCGCGATCATCAACGACATCCTCGACTTCTCGAAGATCGAGGCCGGACGGATGGAGCTCGAACGGTCGCCGTTCGATCTGCGCGCGTGTATCGAATCGGTCGTCGACCTGGTCGGCCCGGTCGCCGCCAAGAAGGGGCTCGAGGTGGCCTACGACATCGAGCCCGGCACGCCCGAGACGGCCGTGGGGGACGTCAGTCGTCTCCGGCAGATCCTGCTCAACCTGCTCAACAACGCCGTGAAGTTCACCGAGACCGGTGAGATCGTCATCGCCGCGGCCGCCGCCAGCTCCACGGGGCCCGGCACCGTCAGCTATCACCTGACGGTGCGAGACACCGGGATCGGGATCCCTCCCGATCGCGCGGACCGGCTCTTCGAGTCCTTCAGCCAGGTGGACGTCTCGACCAGCCGCCGATACGGCGGCACCGGTCTGGGGCTCGCCATCAGCCGGCGCCTCGCCGAGCTCATGGGCGGCACGATCTGGGTGGAGAGCGCCGGTGTGCCGGGCCAGGGCAGCACGTTCCACGTGACGATCGAGGCGGGAGAGACGGAGATGACGCCGACCGCGCTCCGCCGCGACGGGTCGTTCGCCGATCGCCGTGCCCTCGTCGTCGACGACAATGAGACGAACCGCCGCCTCATGACCGCGATCCTCGGCGCGTGGGGGATGGAGTCGGTCGTCGTCCCTGACGGCGAACAGGCGCTGGCAACGTTGCAGAGCGGGCGGATCGACGTTGCGGTGCTCGACATGCTGATGCCCGGGATGGACGGGCTCGACCTCGCTGCGAATATCCACCAGCGCCTGCCGGGCCTGCCGATCGTCCTGGCGTCCTCGGTGAGCCAGCACGATGTGGCAGCGGATCCGCGATGGCCCGCATCCGGCATCGGGGCGGTCGTGACGAAGCCGATCAAGGCTTCCCCGCTGCATGCCGCGGTGGCGACGGTCCTCGGAACCACGCTGGAGGACGCCGCCGAAGGGGCCGCGAGCGCGCTCGACGAGGAGATGGCATCGAGGCACCCGCTTCGGATCCTCCTCGCCGAGGACAACGTAGTGAACCAGAAGCTCGCGATCCGCTTGTTGGAGAAGCTCGGATATCGAGCGGACATCGCGGCGAACGGCCTGGAGGCCCTCGAGGCTCTCGAGCGCCAGACGTACGACCTGTTGCTCTCGGACGTGCAGATGCCGGAGATGGACGGGCTCGAGGCGACGCGTCAGATCCTCGAGCGCTGGCCCGAGGGCGAGCGCCCGTGGATCATCGCGATGACCGCCGAGGCGATGAGCGGGGACCGCGAGCGATGCCTGGAAGCGGGGATGAACGACTACGTGGCGAAGCCGATCCGGGTCGATGAGCTGGTTGCCGCGATCAAACGGACCCCACGACGCGGATCGGGGAACGGCAGCCAGGTGGCGGATGCGCAGACGAACGGTCCGATCGACGAGTCGGTCCTGGCGCGGCTCGCCGATGGGACGGGGGGTGACGCGGGGTTCGTCTCGGAGCTGATCGAGCAGTTCGTCGCCGACACCCCGGCGCTCGTCGCCGCCGCCCGCGCCGGTCTTGACGCCGGCGATGCGGGGGAGGTTCGCCGTGCAGCCCACACGCTGAAGTCCAACGCCGCGACGTTCGGTGCCCACGAGCTTGCCGGACGCAGCCGTGAGCTCGAGGACGCCGCGAAACGGGGCACGCTCGAGGAAGCGTCGGCGCAGGTGGATGCCATGGCCCGCGAGCTCGAGATGGTCCGCGAAGCGCTCCCGGCGGTATGGCGCAAGATGTCCGGCGGCTAGCGCGTAACGTCGCCGGCGATGAGCACATCCTCGCCGGCCAAGTGAACCGCTCGGCGTTCGAGCCGGAGCGACTGCGACACTTCCCTCACGCCGAGATCTTTGACGGCGTCCGTGCCGCTCCCGAGTACCCGCGGGGCGATCCCGACGACGAGGCGGTCGGCGAGGTTGCGAGACAGGAATGACGTGATCACGCTCGCACCGCCCTCAACCAGCGCCGATCGGATCCCCTGCTCACGCAGGACGTTAAGCGCCATGTCCAGCTTGACCCCGCCGGGCTCAGCAGGCACCAGGACGATGGAGATCCCGCGTCGTCGGAGGTCGTCGCGTCGCTCGGCCGATGAACGATCGGTCGTCACGATCGTCGTGGCGGAGTCGTCGGCGAGCACGAGTGAGCCGTCGGGGATCCGCAGCCTCGAATCGAGCACGACACGGATCGGCGAGGCTCCCGGTACCATCCGGAC
>JALYLP010000498.1 GCA_030774195.1 Actinomycetota bacterium
GCACGAGCGACGGACCGGCCCCCGAGACGCACACGGGAACGTGGTCCCGGCGGAGTGCCTCGACCACGTCGGCCACCTCGGGCATCGAGGCGAGACGAAGGTCCTCGTGCAGGCGGTCGACGAGCGACCGCGACAGGAGCGACGGATCCCGCGTCAGGGCGTAGACCTCCATCGCCGCGCGTCCGACGTTCGCGACCGCATCGGCCCGGGGAACGCTCTCGGGCAGGACGGCCCGTGCCGCCACTGTCGGCATCCGCAGGTCGGGCACCAGGAGGGCGGGCCGGAGGTCCGGATGCGGGTCGAGCCTCTGCACCGTCCCGTCGTCGAGCGCGATCGTGAAGCCCCCGAACACCGCCGCGGCCACGTTGTCGGGGTGGCCCTCGATCTCCGCGGCCATCGCGAACACCGAGCTCGGGTCGGCGTCGATCCCCAGGTCGAGCAGGGCCGAGGCGGCGACGACGCCCGCGACCGTGGCCGCCGAGGACGATCCGAGACCGCGCTCGAGCGGGATCCGGTTCCGGCCGCGGCGAGCGAGCGGGGCGAGAGGGAGCGAGAACCGTCCCGCGACCGCCGACATCACGCGACCGATCAGATCCGAGCCGTCGGTGGGGAGCTCGTCCGCCCCTTCCCCTTCCCACGAGGCATCTGGCGGCGGCGCCGTGTCGACCACCAGCTCGTTGCAGAGCTCCCAGGCCAGCCCGAAACAGTCGAACCCGGGGCCGAGGTTCGCCGAAGTGGCGGGGACACGGACCGTCACGCGCATCGTGGCGCGGAGCGTATCGCGGCCCGAACTACAGACCGAGCTCCGCGGCCACGGCGTCGGCGTCCGCCGGGACGGTCACCGGCGGCGCCGCACCGGCGATCGCCCACTCCGTGTCTTTCAAGCCGTGCCCCGTCAGGATGCAGACGACCGTGCGTCCCGCGGGGAGCCGACCTTCGGCGTGAAGCTGGAGCATGCCGGCCACGCTCGCCGCGCTGGCGGGCTCGACGAAGAGGCCTTCGCGCGCCAGCCGGCGGTAGGCGGAAAGGATCTGCCGGTCGGTGACGGATCCGATGGCACCCTCGGAAGCGGTCGCGGCGGCCACGGCTTTGTCCCACGACGCCGGGTTCCCGATCCGGATCGCGGTCGCGATCGTCTGTGGATCCGCAACCGGCTCCCCTTTCACGATCGGCGCGGCGCCGGCCGCCTGGAACCCGAACAACTGCGGTGGCTCGAGGATGACGCCGTCGACCAGGTATTCCGAGTAGCCCATCCAATGGCTCGAGATGTTCCCGGCGTTGCCCACCGGGACACAGTGGATGTCGGGGGCTCGCCCGAGCGCGTCACAGATCTCGAAGGCGGCCGTCTTCTGCCCCTCGAGCCGGAACGGGTTGACGCTGTTCACGAGCGTCACGGGGAAGCGATCCGCCAGATCGCGGGCGACGCCCAGCGACGCGTCGAAGTTGCCCTCCACCTCCAACATCCGGGCGCCGTGGACCAGGGTCGCCGCCATCTTGCCGAGCGCGACCTTCCCCTTCGGCACGAGCACGGCGCACGTCAGCCCGGCCCTCGCCGCGTACGCGGCAGCCGAGGCGCTCGTGTTACCGGTCGAGGCGCACACCACGGCCTTCGCGCGGCCCTCGACCGCCTTGGAGATCGCGAGCGTCATCCCGCGGTCCTTGAACGACCCCGTCGGATTGGCGCCGTCGTATTTCAGCCAGACATCGCATCCCGTCTCGGAGGACAGCGGATCGGAGCGAACCAGCGGGGTGCCGCCCTCGCCGAGGGAGATCACGGGTGTCGCGTCGGATACCGGAAGGCGTTC
The DNA here is from genome assembly GCA_030774195.1 of Actinomycetota bacterium. Lineage (GTDB taxonomy): Bacteria > Actinomycetota > UBA4738 > UBA4738 > HRBIN12 > AC-51. The sequence goes on from JALYLP010000498.1 coordinate 1,806, forward strand.
CCGATACTCCTCGACCACGCCGCGCCATTGATGAGGACCTGAACCCCCCGGAGGAACGCTCACTCCTCGCCCTCCACCCGCAGCAGGCTCACGACCGCGCGCACGCTCGAGCGATCGCGCAGCTCCGCCACCGTCTTCTGGAAGGCTCCCTCCTGCGCCCGGTGCGTGATGAAGACGAGCGTCGCCTCCTCGGCGAACCCCTCCTGCCACACGCGCTC
>JALYLP010000499.1 GCA_030774195.1 Actinomycetota bacterium
GCCGAACCCCGCCCCCTCACGTGGTGAGTCCCCGGAGCTCTTCGGGGACCAGGTCCGCGAAGAGCCAGGCGGTCCAGAGATCGTGCGCGATGCGTGTCCAGGGCCGATGCAATCCGCGCCGTTCGAAGTGCTCGCCGAGCCTGCACACGTCGCGCTCCAGGAACGACTGGGCGTGGCGGTTCTTCTTCGGGTCCACGGCCTGGGGGAAGTCGATCAGCGTGACCTCACCGTCCCAGACCAGGATGTTGTAGCTGGAGAGGTCCCCGTGCACCACATCGCGATACAGCATCCGCTCGATCGCTCGGTGCAGCTGTTCCCACAACGACGCGAGCTCATCCAGATCATCGTGGTGGTACTCGTGCAGCCTCGGCGCCGGGACGTCCTCGTCGCCGATGTAGGACATCAGGATCGCATCCTGCGTCCCCTCGATCGGCCGGGGGACCGCAACGCCACCATCCAGCTTCTGGAGGGTTTCCCACTCCCGACCGACCCAGAGCGATCCCTGGAGCTCGCGCCCGTAGCGGGTCTTCTGGTTGAGGGCGACGCGCATCCGCCGCTCCTTGATGAACTCACCGTCCCGGTACAGCGTCTCGTCGCGGAAGTCTCGACGATCCAACGGGTGGTACAGCTTGAGGGCGACCAGCTCCTCGCCAGTCGTCCTCGGGTTCGCGCGGAACAGGTGGACGCTCGCCTCCTTGCCGTGCTTGAGCGGTTTGAGATGCGCTTCGACGAGTCCTTCATGGAAGAAGTGCTCGAACGCTTCGTGTCGCAACGCGTGCTCCTTCTGATCGGGGTGCGGACGTGCGGGAACCGCGATCCCGAGGAGCGCGAGCCGGAGCTAGGCGCGACCGGAGGGACGCGGCGAGGTGAGGACAGCGGCAGGGGTCGCGGTCATCGTGCATCCCTCCTTCCGGTCGGATGGCGAGCGAGGAACGCTCGCGGTGTCGCCGGAGTATACCCCACTACTCGAGCGGTGGCGGCGCGTCTTCAACAGGTGCGTGGAGGACGACCGTCCGTTCGACGACGGATCGGGGGATGTGCGTCACGGCCCGGAAGCCCTCGTCGTCGGGAAGCACCTCTTGCGCGAGCGAGATGAAGGTCTGGCCTTCGGCGACGAGGAACCCGACGGTGTGCACGAGGTACTCGGAGCGGAAATCATCCGAGCTCTTCTGATCGAAATCGAAGAAGGCGTCTCGCCAGATCACGAGGACGAGCGGTTGCGGGGGGGCGACGGGAGCGGGGCGCGGCGATGTCTGCCTGGGCTGGGGAGCATCGAGATCCAGCTTGACCACTCGCACGAAGACCACCTCACGGACCCAGGTATCGGCACGCTGCGCGTCCGGTCGAGCGCGGAGCGTCGCTTGCCGCCTCTTGGGCCCGGATGAGGACCGTTGGACCTCACCCGGGGGGTCGCCGGACCCTACCGTTCGGGTGTGACACGGCCCGATGTCGGCGGCCGATGTTGGCAGCCGCTGTCAGAGGCTGACGCTAGGTTCCTCGGCATGACGAGGGGTCGGATCGCGTTCGTCTGTTCGGCGTGCGGACAACGGTTGTCCCAGTGGACGGGACGGTGCCCCGGATGTGCCGCTTGGGGGACCGTCGATCAGACCGCCGGCGCCGCGGCCGGCGTGGGACGGGACGCCGTCCGACCGGTGGCGCTCCGCGCCGGGGAGGGCGAACCGCGGATCCGGACCGGGGTGCCGGGCCTGGACCGGGTCCTCGGTGGCGGCCTCGTTCCGGGATCCGTCGTGATGCTAGCGGGGCCACCGGGCATCGGGAAGTCGACCCTGGTGCTTCACCTGCTAGGCGCGCTCGTCGGCACCGGCACGGCGTGTCTGCTGGTCTCCGGCGAGGAGTCGCGTGCCCAGGTGGCGTCGCGCGCGCGGCGCCTTCGCATCCCGGTTGACGACGTCGGATTCGCGCCGGGGCGCGACCTCGACGTCGTGCTGGACGCCGCGCGAGCGACGCGGCCGGCGGTGCTGGCGGTGGACTCCATCCAGACCCTCCGCGACCCACAGGGCACGGCCATGCCCGGCGGCGTGACGCAGGTCCGCCTCTGCGCGGACGCCCTCGTCGGGCTCGCCAAGTCCGAGGGCATCACGGTGATCCTGACGGGGCACGTCACCAAGCACGGCGATCTTGCCGGGCCACGCGCGTTGGAGCACGCCGTGGACGTCGTCCTGGCGTTCGAGGGCGATGCCCGCTCGGGACTCCGGGTCCTCAGCAGCGGCAAGAACCGGTTCGGTGCGGAGGGCGAGACGGCCTGGTTCGAGATAGGACCGCACGGCCTGGCCAGGATCGATCCGACCGCCATGCTCGTCCCCGGTGAGTCGGCGCCCGGTTCGGCCGTCGCGGTCGTCCAAGCCGGCCGCCGGGCGCTCGCCGTCGAGGTGCAGGCCCTCGTTGGCTCGGTCGATGGCACGGGCAGGCGCCAGGCGACCGGGCTCGATCCGCGTCGGTTCCAGCTGGTCGCGGCGGTGCTCGAC
>JALYLP010000500.1 GCA_030774195.1 Actinomycetota bacterium
CGTCTGGTCTGAGCGAGGCGGACGTCGCCCCCCGATCTCGACATAGCCGAGGGTCAGATCCCCGGAGGCGAGTGCATCCGCGACGGCGTTCGCGTCGATGCCCATCGCATCGAGACCGATGACGAATCGTGCTCGCAGCACGTCTCGTCGCGGATAAGTCCCGTCGTCATCCGGCTCGAGGATACCCACCTTGGCGAGCAGCGCGATGTGTTCTGAAGTCGTCCCCGCACGCTCCGCGACCTCATCTGCGGTGAGCCGATCCATGGTCATCGTTGAGCCCGAACGTCAGCGTGGTTGAGCCAGGACAGAACCGCTCCTTTCACTTCACGTACGAGGTCGGATCTGCCTCGAACGCGTCGTGGCACGCCTGCGAGCAGAAGTAGTACTTCTTGCCTTCGTACTCGAGGGTTCCAGCAGCCTCTTCGCTATCGATGCGCATCCCGCACACCGGATCCTCCACCATCGCCATCCGGTCCCCCTCCTAGGTGCGCTCGGAGTCTGTCCCGACAAGTCCAGCGCGCTTCTCGACCCTCGGGTCGATGCGACCAGCGATGAAGGCGGCGTCGTCATCCACGAACCCGATGAGCGCCGACCCCCGAGTGTGCTGCCAGGTGAGCCCGATGAAGAGCAGGCCGGGAGCTTCGGTAACCCCCCGCCGATGGATGATGCCACCTCTCTCGTCCTTGATCGCAGGAACGTCGATCCAGGAGAAGTCGGAGCGGTATCCCGTCGCCCAGACGATCGCATCGATGTCCTGCTCGGTTCCGTCGTCGAAGACCGCGCGACGCCCCTTGGCTCTCGTCAGCCGCTTCCGAAGGGTCACGCCGGATCGGCGAAGTCTCCTCGGACTCGATCCGATGAGCACGTCACGTTTCGCCAACTTCCGACCCAGGCGTGAATCGGTGCTGATGTTCATGAACCCGATCCCGGACAGCCACCAGAAGAGGTCCTTGCCGAGCAAACGCTGCGGCAGAGAGGGAACGCGCTTGCCCACGGCGAGATCCACCTTCCTGGGCGCGGCGAGTTCCTCGGCGATCTGGAAGCCGGAGTTGCCTCCTCCCACCACGAGCACACGACCACCCCTGGGCAGCTGAGCTGGGTTTCGATAGTCGGCGCTGTGGATCTGGAAGACCGTCTCATCCAGTTCGCCGGCGACGGGAGGGACGACGGGGACCTGGAATGGTCCCGTCGCGACGACGACTTGGCTCGCCGTGAACTCCTCGTCCGTCGTCGTCACGACGTACGTCCCGTCTCGCTGGGTGAGTGACGTGACCTTCGCGTTGAGCCTCACGGGGAGATCAAAGGAGGATACGTAGGACTGGAGATATGTGGCGACGTCGTCCTTCGACGGGTACGTGTCCTTCGGCGTCGGGGAGGCCATCCCAGGAAGCCCGCTGTACTGCGCAGGGGTAAAGAGCGTGAGCGAGTCCCATCGGGACCGCCACACGTGCCCGGTCTCGGGGCCCGCATCCAGGATCACGAACCTCAGGCCACGCTGCGCGAGGTGATAGCCGACGGCAAGACCGGCCTGGCTGCCGCCGATAACGACGACGTCGAACGAAGGCGCGCCGCTTTGTGAGCTCATATCGCCTCCGTGGGATCACGCCGCGACACGTTGAAGCTGAACATCATCCCGCTCTGAGCGTGCTCGGCGATGTGGCAGTGCGCCATCCACAGTCCTGGGTTCGAGACGTCGAGCAGGATGTCCACCGTGCGTCCCGCGGGCACCAGCACGGTGTCTTTCCACACCAGGTTGGATTCCGGCTCGCCGTCGCGCGACAAGACGAGGAAGCGTCCCGCGCCGTGGACGTGGAACGGGTGGTGCATCGGGTGATCCGATTCCATCTCGTTGACGAGTCTGATCTTCACCCGGTCGCCGACCGTGAACGCCCACGTGATGGCCCCGTTCTCGGCTCCGCTCTCCCGGTCGATGAGCATCCATCTCATGTTGCTGGGCTCGGATACACGGTTGATCTCCGGCATCAGGTCTTCCCACTCGAGCCCGTCGTTCTGTTCGTGTTCTTGGTGCTCGTGGTGAACGGCATCTTCACTCGTCTTGGGCTGGGTCGCCGGCATGGAGTCTGCGGGTACGAGTTTCATGCCGCACTTGGGGCATGTTCCTGGCTCCGAGGATGTGACCTCCGGGTGCATCGGACAGACGTAGGAGACGGGCGGCTTCTCCTCGGAGTGCACCGGGAGCAACTGCATCCCGCACTTCGGGCAGGTTCCCGGCTCCGACGACGTGACGTCCGGATGCATCGGGCAGGCGTAGGAAGTCGCCGGCGCAACGTCTTCCCCGCAGAGGAGTGGCATCGATGCCACGAAGGCAAGCACCTTGTCCGGGGGACGTTCGATGTCGCCATCGATCGATCGATGCTCAAAGGTGAGCTGGGGATCGACACGCAGAGCCTCGAATGACCCCGCGGCCGCCCCGGTCGAGTTCCCTTCGACGGCGAACGCCCCGAGGTCGTAGACATGATCCGGTGTTCGATGCTCGAGTCGCGCCTCCCCGGGTGTGTCGAACATCACGTCGAGGACCGCCCGCTCCGAGGGAGCGAGCATCACTTCATCAACGAACGTTTCTCGCTCGTAGCGACCGCTATCGCCACCGACCAGCTTCATCCGCGCTCCGCGGAGAGCGAAGTTGAAGATCCGCGTGTTGG
>JALYLP010000501.1 GCA_030774195.1 Actinomycetota bacterium
GCGCCGATCCGGCGCCGGCGGCCACCTGGATCACCCAGGACGTCGCCGCGCTTCGGAACGAGGCCGGATCGGACGGGGCGCTTACGGCCGGGCACGTCGCCGACGTCGTCCGCCTGGTCGCTGACGGCACCATCTCCGGGGCCGGTGCGAAGCAGGCACTCGCGGACGCGTTCGCCTCCGGCGCCGGGATCCCGGAGATCGTCGATCGGCTGCAGCTCCGGCAGGTCTCCGATGCGGACGCGCTCGGAACCTTCGCCGACGAAGTGATCCACGAGCATCCCGATGTCGTCGAGAAGTTCCGAGGCGGGAAAGACGGCGTCATCGGCTTCCTCGTGGGGCAGCTGATGCAGAAGGCCGGGGGCGCCGCGAACCCGAAGGTGGCGCAGGAGCTCCTGCGGGAGCGCCTGCAGGGATAGCCCCACGTGGGGACCACCCCTCGGAAGCCTCGGCGCCTCCCGCTGTGGCAGCTGGCGCTCCTCGGCGCCGTGCGCGCCGCCCAGGGTGTCATCGTGTACCCGCTGCAACGGATGTGGCGGTCGCCGGATGCGATCGACGCCTACGGCCTCAACCATCTGACCAGCGTCGCGGGCGACGCCTTGCTCGCGATCTCACTCGCGGACTCGATCTTCTTCCACGTCCCGCTCGCGGAGTCACGCCTGCGGGTCGCACTCTTCCTCGGCCTCACCGTGCTGCCGCTCGCGTTGGCGGGACCCCTGATCGTTCCGATCCTCGATCGTGCCGGCCCACGCCGCTCCGTGACGTTCGCCGCGGCGGCCGGGCGGTGCGTGCTGGCCCTGTTCCTGGCGCCGCAGCTCGATTCGAACGTGCTCTTCCCGATCGTGCTGCTGATGCTGGTCCTGTCGAAGATCCACGGGCTCGTGAAGAACGGGCTCACGATGGCGTACGCCTCGAGGGAGGAGGGGCTGATGCGCGCGAACGCCCGCCTCGGCAGGATCGCCGTCGCGGGCGCGATCGGGGCGGCGCCCGTCGGCTTCCTCACGTTGAAGGCGTTCGGCGGCGCCGGTCCCATCTATACGGCCGCGCTGGTCTACGGAGCGTCGGCGCTTTGTACGCTCCGTTTGCCGCATCCCGGGAGGCTGGCGGAGCCGCCGGACTCCCGGCGCAACGTGGCGACACGGGGCAGGATCCCCCAGCTCGCGTTGCCGGCGATGGGGGCGATCGGGATCCGCGCGGCCGGCGGCTTCCTGCTGTTCCTGATGGCGTTCGCACTCCGCGACGCCGAGGTGGCTCCATGGGTCTTCGCGCTGATCGCCGGTGCGGGCATCACGGGAACGTTCCTGGCGGACATCGTCGCGCCGACCCTTCGTACGCACACCCGCGAAGAAGCGGTCGTGATCGCGAGCGTGTGCTCGGCGGGGATCGGCGCGCTCGTCGCGGCCGAGCTCTTCCGGATCCCCTTGCTCGCGATCTACGCGATCACGGCCGGGGCGGCCTCGGAGTTCGCACGTCTCGCGTTCGCGAGTCTGATGCAACGGTACGCACCGGAGGGGGCGCTCGGCCGGGTGTTCGTCCGGTACGAGGTGCTCTTCCAGGGGGCCTGGGTCGCCGGAGCGTTCGTGCCGGTCCTGCTCCCGATCTCGTTCCGCCAAGGGATGGTCGTGCTGACGGTCTTCTACGGGGCACTCGCCGGGACCTACGTGTGGCGCGTCCGCGTGCGGCGGCGTGCGGCGCGTCCGACCGCCGACGGACCCGACGCGGACCCCGAGGCAGGACCGCCCTCGGCCGCTCCCGCGTAGGCTGCGGGAGACCACGAGCAGGAGGGAACGATGGCGGAGTTCGTGACCGTCGCCGCGGCTGGCGACGTCGAGGAGGGAGCGGCGAAGGCGTTCGAGGTGAAGGGCGCCGAGGTGGCGGTGGCCCGGTCCGGCGCAGCGCTGTACGCGTTCAGCGACATCTGCACGCACCGTCACTGCAACCTGTCGATGGGCGGGGAGATCGACGGGACGACGATCCAATGCGAGTGCCACGGAAGCGTGTTCTCCATGGAGACGGGCGAGGTCATCGAGGGCCCGGCGACCGAGCCGATCCAGACCTTCGGCGTCCGCGAGCAGGACGGTCAGATCCAGGTCGAGGCCTGAAGCCTTCGTGGCCGACCGGACCTTCGTCATCGTCGGCGCGTCGCTCGCCGGCGCCACCGCGGCGGCCACGCTCCGCGGATCGGGGTTCGACGGCCGCCTGATCATGATCGGAGACGAACCGCACCTGCCCTACGAGCGTCCGGCGTTGTCCAAGGCGTACCTCCGTGGGGAGGAGCCAGCGGAGGAGCTGTTCGTCCGTCCGGACGGGTGGTGGGACGAGCAGGGGATCGAGATCCGGTTAGGGGCGACGGTGCGGCGGGTTGACCCCCGAGGGGGGACCGTCAGCTTCTCCGACGGCGGGAGCCTCCCCTTCGATGCGGCCCTGGTTGCGACCGGGGTACGGAACCGCGGGCTGGACGTACCCGGAGCCGATCTCGACGGGGTGCTGCAGCTCCGGACGCTCTCGGAAGCCGACGCGATCCGCGCCCGGGCTGGTGGCGCGAGCAGGGCTGTGATCGTGGGGATGGGTTTCATCGGGGCGGAGGTCGCGGCCTCGCTCCGTCAGCTCGGCCTCGAGGTGACGATCGTCGAGATCTTCGGAACCGCGCTCTTCCGGGTGCTCGGCGAACGGATCGGGAAGGTCCTGGAGCTGATCCACCGTGACCACGGGGTGGAGATCCTCTTCGAGGACAACGTGGAACGGTTCGAAGGCTCGGGTCGTATCGAGCGCGTGATCACCCAACGGGGTCGTTCGATCGAGTGCGACCTCGTCGTGGTGGGCGTCGGTACCGCACCGAACGTCGAGGTGATGGCCGGGGAGGGACTCCACGAGCTCGGTGGCATCCGCGTGGACGCGGGGCTCCGAACGGCATTCCCGAACGTGTTCGCGGCGGGCGATATCGCGACCCACGACCACCCGGTCTTCGGCACGGTCCGCGTAGAGCATTTCGACAACGCGATCAAGATGGGCGAGCACGTGGCCGAGGCGATGCTCGGCTCCGAGGCACCCTTCGACGACCCCCACTGGTTCTGGTCGGATCAGTACGACTCCGAGATCCAGATGGGCGGCGTCTGGCTCACCGACGACATGGTGCTCCGAGGATCGCTCGACGAGCGCCGGTTCTGCGCGTTCTTCCTCGACCCGGCCGGGGTGCTGCGTGCGTGCGTGAGCATCGACTGGCCTCGCGACGTGCGGAGATCCCTTCCGCTGATCCGCCGGGAGGTGGCGCCGGATCGAGCGGCGCTGGCCGACCCTGCGGTCGATCTGCGCACGCTCGATCCGGCGCGCGCCTGACCGATCGGTTCAGTCGGTCGTGAGCTGCGCGGCCACCTCGTCGGGGGATCCCTCCGCCTCGATCATCCCGTCGCGGAACAGAAGCACGCGGTTCGCGTAGCGGAGCGCCTCGGGGTTGTGCGTCGCCGCGAGGACGGCGCCGTCCCGTACCACGACCTCCCAGAGGGCGGACAGGATCAGATCGGCGTTCTCGCTGTCGACCTCGGCGATCGGTTCGTCGGCGAGGATCACGTCTGGCTCGACCACGAGCGCACGGGCGACCGCGACGCGCTGCTGCTGGCCGCCCGAGAGCTCGAAGGTCCGATGGTCCAGCCGGTGACCGAGACCGAGGCGCTCCAGCCATGCCGTCGCCCTCGCCCTCGCCTCATCCAGGTCGGTGCCGGTGATCCGCAGCGGGAGTTCGACGTTCTCGACCGCGGTGAGCGACGGCAGGAGACCGTAGGACTGGAAGATGACGCTCATCCCGGTCCGCCGGACGGCGAGGAGCTCGTCGCGCGCGAGCCGATCGAACGACGTCTCCCGCCACCGGACCTCACCCTCGTCGGGCGGGTCGAAGCCCGCAAGCATCCCGAGCAACGAGGTCTTGCCCGAGCCGCTCGGACCCATCAGGAGCGTGAAGTCGCGCGACCGGAGCTCGAGCGAGGCGTGGCGGACGGCGGCCACCTCCACGGTCCCCGGGTAGGTCCGCGAGACGCCGAGCGCCTGCAGCAGCGGTCGCGGATCAGTCACGGCCACGCTCCAGCCGGCGGCGGATGACGACCTCGTCCTCCGTGACATCGGCCTCGAGCTCGGCGTCGGCGAAGCCCATCGCCGCGTCCGGAGGGAGCTGCACCGTGCCATCTTCCCCGAGCGGCGGAAGCAGGATCCCGGGATGACGGAGCCTGCCGTCGCGCAGGTGGACAACGCGGTCAGCGCGCCGCGCTGCGAGCAGGTCGTGGGTGGCCATCACGACCGTGGCGCCCAGCCCCTGGCTGACGTTGCGGAACACGTCGAGGACCCGCGCGGCCGCCTCGCCGTCCAGCTCGGCGGTGGGTTCGTCGGCCAGGAGCAGCGCCGGGTCGTTCGCGAGAGCGACCGCGATCGCCGTGCGCTGCTGCTCACCCCCCGAGAGCGCGGCCGGGAGGTGACGCCCCCGATCCGCGAGCCCGACGATGGCGAGCAGCGCGTCGGCATCGGGAGGCGCGCTCCCGTCGGGCCGCACGCGCTCCGTCCGTCCGCCGATCGACCGGGGGATGCGAACGTTCTGCATCGCGGTCAGGTAGGGCACGAGGTTGCGGGCGGCTCCCTGCCACACGAACCCGATGCGTTCCGCGCGGAACCGCGTTCGCTCGAGATCGGTCAACAGCGCGAGGTCCTGCCCGTCGATCTCGACGATGCCCGCGGACGCCTGGTCGAGCCCACCGAGCAGGTGCAGGATCGTCGACTTGCCGGTGCCGCTCGGCCCGACGACCGCGACGAACTCGCCCGGAAGGATCTCGAGGTCGACGCCGGCCAGGGCCACGACCCCCGTGTCGCCGATGTGGTGCACCTTGTAGACGCGGTGCAGCCGGACGTGGGCGCCGGCGGCCTCCGGTCGTTCGCGGGCCGGCGCCGCGTATCGCTCGTCGTGCGTCCACGTCATTCGGGATCGCCTCGCAGGACGGCGCTGATCGACGAGCGGAGCAGCGCGCGGGTCGCCGTCACCACCGCGACGGTGGCCGCGACCGCGATCACGATCAACGCGACCATCAACACGGGCACGTCGATGACCATCACCGGCGCGGGGAACGAGGTGGAGACGGTCTTCAGCAGCGGAGCCGTGGCGAGCCGGACCACGACGTAGCCGAGCAGCAGGCCCGCGATGGAGGCCGCGCCGACCAAGGCGAACTGCTCGCGGGCGATCGTGCCGCGCAACGTCGGCGCGCCGGCCCCCATCGCGCGGAGGGAGGCGAACTCGAAGTCCCGGCGACGCTGTGCGAAGT
>JALYLP010000502.1 GCA_030774195.1 Actinomycetota bacterium
GCGCTCACCCTCGAGCGGCACTTCGCACCGGACCTTTCCGCCTACGATCTCTCGCATCTCGCCACGTTCCAGACGGCCTGCCGGCCCTGCGTCGGCGCCGGCCAAGCGCAGGCCTTCACCTTCCGAACGGAGGCCCTGCAGCCGGGCTCGGCGGCCCGTGCCGAGGTGGTCAGGCGGCGTAGCGCCGAGATCTTCGCCGTACCCCGGGACGAGGTCGAGGAGGTCATCGAGAGCCGCCAGCTGGAGGCGGTCAAGGTGTTGCTGCCCCCGACGCGCGATGAAGACGCACGCAGGCGGTCCCGCGAGCGTTCCGTCGAGCGATCCCGCGAGCGTTCCGCCGAGCGGTCATCACCGCTCGAGCCCGACTTGCACGAATCCGCAGGTGAGAAGCCAACATGAGGCGAGCACCTACTGGTCGGACTCGCTACGGTGCGCGTGCACGCACGCGCACCATCCGCTCGAGGATCCAGAGAGTTGCTTCATCTGCTACGGAACGAGATCAGCTCATCTGTGTCGACCTGTATGAGCATCGTGTCCTTACGACCAATCAGCTGTTCGAGCTGCACTTCACAAGCCTTCAGCGGACACGAGCAAGACTGCTCCAGCTCTACGACATGGGAGTCCTCTGGAGGAACCGACCTCGTGCTCATCTTGGATCGCTCCCATGGCACTACACCCTGGACGAGATCGGCGCCTGGATCGTGGCCGAGCATCTCGGGATCGAGCTACGCGCGGTCGGCTACCGCGACGACCGGAAACGGACGCTCGTCGACAGTCCCCATCTGAGTCACACCCGTGCGGCAAACAGCTTCTTCACCCGCATGCTCTACGTGGCACGGACAACTGAAAGCTCCATTGAGGTCGCCGAATGGCGCGGTGAGGCATGGTGCGCTCGACGCTGGCAGGCACACGTTCGGCCCGATGGGTTCGCCCGGCTCGAGGATGCGGGGGAGTCTCTCGAGCTGCTCCTCGAGCTGGACCTCGGAACCGAGAACCGAAGCCGGCTTGAGGACAAGATGGAGCGCTACCGGGTCCTCGCTCGGGCGGCGACGTCTCCCGACGTCGTCCTGTTCTGCTTCCCGAGCGAAGCCCGTGAAGCAAGCGCCCGCCTCGTGCTCGGCGGAACGGCGATGCCGGTGGCGACGGCCACGTTCGACCGGCACCTTGCCGATCCATTCGGTGCGATCTGGCTTCCGCTCGACGGGGATCGGCGCGTCCGCCTCATCGATCTTCGAAACCGGGGACGCGGATGAGCGACGTCCTCGCCGCCGCCTTGATCGCCGCCTTCTCGTCTGTGATCGGCTCGGTTCTCACCTTCATCGTTGGCATCCGCTCGATCCGTCGCTCGGTGAGTACCTCCAACGGGGCGCCTCTCGGACAACTCCTCGAGGCCCGGCTCGACCGAATGGAGCGGCGCCTGGACGGGATGGAGCGGTCGGTGGGTGACGTGCGGGAGTGGTTGGCTTTCCGCGAGGGAAGGGAGCGGCCTCCGCTCTGGTCGCCCCGCGGTGTCACGTGAGCAATCGAGTCTCGGGGGCGCCTGCGACGCGGGAGCTCATCTCGGCTACCCCCTGTCCGCCGAGGTGTTCGTCCTGACGGCCGACGCGGCCCACGCCCGTCTCTCTCGCTTGCTCACCGTGCCGGAGCTTGCGGACCTTCTGCAGGTTCCGACGAAGACCATCTACACGTGGCGGTACAACGGGGTCGGGCCGCCGGCCGTGCCGATGGGCAGGTACCTGAGGTTCCGGACCGAGGACGTTGTGGCGTGGCTCGAGGAACGTGCCGACGACGTGACGCCTGAACGCAGCGGAAGACGCGGTTTCGGGACAAGGCCTCGTCGCTTTCAGAACACACACGAAGATGCGAGGTGAGGTGCGCGACCGGTCTGCGCCCGGGGAAGAGCATCATAACGTGAAGCTAGGATGCCGGGCTAACTTACACCTCTGGGATTTCGTGCCCGGCTGCGACCCTCCCTGGGCCCCCAGCAGCCCCCGGCCGATCGAGGAGGAGGAACAGGCAATGACGACGTTCAAACGGCACCCGGTCAAAGGTCACCCGGGCGTGACGCTCAGGACGTGGACGGATCCTGCGGGAAAGGGTCAGCGACGCTACGACGCGACCTTCAGGGGACCGGATCGCCGAGAGCACTCGAAGTCATTCACGAAGCTCGGCGACGCAGGGGCATGGCTCGAGGAGGAGCGCACGAAAGCCCGCCGCGGCGCATGGATCGACCCGAAGCGGGGGAGCGAGACTTTCGCCTCGTTCTACGAACGGTGGAAGGAGCGCGCCAAGGAGAACGGCAAGCCGTCGGAGCGAACGATCATCGCCTACGAAGAACTGTGGCGTCTGTACATCGCCCCGAAGCTCGGCGATCAGTCGTTGAACACCGTCACGCGCGCCGACGTCGAGCGCGTCGTCCGCGCGGCCGCCGATCGGAGCGCCTGGCGCGCACACGATGCGCTCAAGGTCGTGCGGCGACTCCTGTCGGCTGCGGTCGACAGCGAGGCCATCGTCAGGAACCCCGCCGCCCGTGTCGAGGCACCGAAGATCGAGCAGGGGAGGCCCTGGGTCCTCAGCGCGGAGGAGGTCGATGCTCTGGTCGAGACGGTCCCGGACCGGTGCCGGGCTCTCGTGCTCCTGGCCGCGTACGGGTCGCTCCGATGGAGCGAGCTCGTCGCCTTGCGGCTTGATCGCCTGGACCTTCCGCGCCGGCGTGTGCGTATCGAGGAGAAGATCGTCGAGGCCGGGTACCTCATCCCGGGCGAACCCAAAACCAAGCGCTCGCGGCGCTGGGTCACCGTCCCTGACTTCGTCGCCTTCGCCCTCGCCGAGCACGTCCGGTTGTACCCGCCTGGTCCCGACGGTTTTGTGTTCACGGCCACGAGGGGGGGACCACTCAGGCGTCCGGCGTTCTATCGGCTTGTGTGGCACAAGGCGACGAAAGCGGCTGGTCTCGCTGGCTTCCCGTTCCGGAACCTGCGGCACACCGGAGCAACGATGGCGCTTCAGGAGGGGACGAACCCCGTCCTGGTTGCATTCCGCCTGGGGCACACATCGACGGCGATGATCGAGCGGCACTACGCGGAACTCCTCGAGAGCTTCGACGGCGAGATCGCCGAACGCTTGGGGGAGGCCCGCAAGAGATCGCCGCGACGCTCAAGCGCCGCTCGTGCGGGAAATCCGCGGGATCGGACGGCTCCGGTCTCCTCGCTTGCAGGCCATCAGGGTCGGAAACAGGGCCACTGACCTGCGGTTTTGTGTTCGTAGTCCCAACGGGGTTCGAACCCGTGTCTCCACCTTGAGAGGGTGGTGTCCTAGGCCACTAGACGATGGGACCGAGGCTCGCCCCGGCCGCGCGGAAGTGTAGCAAGCACCCCTTGGCCGACGGTCTCGTCAGTTCTCGCCCTGTGCCCTCGTGAAGCCGAGGTCGCCGTCGAATTCCTGGAGCTTCTCGATGTGCATCCAACGGTGCCGCGTCGAGACGCGCTGCAGCAGGTCGTACACGGCGTCGTCGGACAGGTCGCCGGGGTCCTCGCGGATGATGAACCGACAGCCGTAGTGGTCGACTCCGTCTGATCCGGAACCCGTTGCCGGGAAGACCTGCCGGCCGCGGTTCGCGATCGTCTTCAGCTCAAGGTTGGTGTCGGCCGTGAGCTCGGTCAGTGAGGCCCCGAGCTCGGCGGGGGACAGGGGCGACTCGATGAACAGGTCGAGCCCGACCAC
>JALYLP010000503.1 GCA_030774195.1 Actinomycetota bacterium
GTGACGGGCGAGGCGACGTCGATCGAGGTCGGTTCACCACTTGCCGGGATCGCGGTCGACGAGAGCCACGGGACGGTGTGGGCGCTCGTCCGCTGAACGGTTCGGCTCGGCGACCTGCCGAGGGTCAGCTCACGCGCTGCCACGGATGGGTCCCGAGCACGGCCTGCACCCACGCGTCCATGCGTCGTTCCGGACCGCACGCGGAGGGGCTTGTCCCCGACGCGTCGGAGAACGAGAGGGTCGACGCGTCCTGCATCGACCACCGGGCGGTCCACGTCGCCCCGAGGCAGTTGGGGTCACCCTCGGCGATCGTGAACGTGATCCGGTCTCCCGAGACGTCGTAGGTTCCCGACCACTCGTCCCGGAAGCCGTTGGGCCCATCTTGGTGGTAGCGCCACGCGTCGCCCATCAGGTACCAGGTGTAGGTGCCCGCGTTGAACTCCACATCGTCCTTCGAGAACGGCGGGACCGAGAGATCGCTCGGCGCGACGTCCACCCGGAACGCACCTTCGGGACCGACGGCGTCGGGGATCGTCGAGCCGGTCGGCGGGGGAACCGTCCGCACCGAGGCGGGGCAAGGGGTGAGGTGCAGGTATTGCGCGCACTCGGCCTCACTGAGCCCTCGGGTGAGTCGCGACCGGGCGATCGTCACCAGCTCGTTCACGGGGAGGACGAAGACCCGGAGGGTCGCGTCGATACTCCCGGTCGCCAGCCTCGTGCCGTCGGGGCTGAAGGCGAGGCTGAGGACGGCATCGGTGTTCCCCGACAGGACCACGACCTGCCGCCCCGACGCGACGCTCCAGATCCTCGCCATGCCGTCGTCCCCTCCCGTGGCGAGCTCGGTCCCGTCGGGGCTGAAGGCGACCGCGCCGATCCTGCCCGTCGCCGCGAACGATCGGATCCGGTGGCCGCCCAGATCCCAGAGCGCAGCGCCGTCGAGTCCACCGGTGGCGATGGTCTTCCCGTCGGGGTTGAAGGTCACCGCCATGGCCTCTCCCGTGTGGGCTTGGACGCGGAACGTCTCCTCACCTGAGGTCGCATCCCACAGGTACAGCGTGGCGAGCCCGCTGATCCCCGCGAGCATCGTGCCGTCGGGACTGAACGCCACCGCGGCCATGCGGTCGAGCGGGCCGGCCGGATCGCCGAGATCGGATATGCGCGGCTCGCCCGTGGATGCGTCGAAGATCTCCGCGTGCCCGTCGTCGAGCGCGGCGGCGACCGAGGACCCATCGGGGCTGAACGCGAGGCTGTTCACCAAGCCGTCGAGCTGCATCGCCTGGATCCGCTCGCCGGTCGATGCGTCGCGCGTCTCGAGCACGTCGTGGTGCGGCAGATAGTTGAGGGTCGCGATCTGGGTCCCCTCGGCTCCGTATGCCGCGCCACAGCACATGCCCGCGAATCCCCGGAGCCGGGTTCCGCTCGTGGCATCCCAGAGCCATCCTCGCCCGATGAACCCGCTCGTGAGGATCGCCGAGCCGTCGGGTGTATACGACACGCTCGAGATCCCGAACGGCTCGGACGCGCCGAACGCCTCGGCGGTCCCGGTCGGCGTGATGTCCCAGACACGGGCCGTGCCGTCACCTCCCCCGGTGAGCAGCTCGGTGCCGTCGGGGCTGAACGAGATGAGCCCCAAACCGGAGGTGTGTCCGGCCAATCGCAGGATCTGCAACCCGCTCGTCGCGTCCCAGATCCGCGCGGTGCCGTCATTGCTCCCGGTCGCGAGGAACCTCCCATCCGCGCTCCAGTCGATGCCCGCGAGACCGGTCTGCCCGACGAGCCGGAGCTCCGGATCCGTGATCTCGGATCGACCGGCCGAAAGATCCCATACGTTGGCGAGTTGGTCGTTCGTCGTCGCGAGGTGCGTCCCGTCGGGGCTGAACACCAGATCGGTGGTCCCGGCGGACGGGTCGATGTGGGTCGCGACCCTGCCGGTCATCGCGTCCAGGATGACGATGCTGTCTCCGGCGACGGCGATCCGGTTCCCGTCAGGGCTGAACAGCGGCGGGGGGAACACGTTCATGTCGACGACCGTCCGCATGATCTCGTTGCCGTTCGCCGCGTCGAAGACACGGATCGTCGAGTGGGAGACGTCCGGGCTCTCCGCCGTGGTTTCTGCCGTGACCAGGCGCCCTCCGTCGGGGCTGAACCGCGCCCCGGCAAGCAGGCCACGCCCGCCATCGATGACGAGCTCCTGCTCCCCGGTCGCGGTGTTCCACACGATCGTGCGTTGGTCGCCCGAGCCCGCGGTCGTGACCAGGCGCTTCGAGTCGGGGCTGAACGCGACGAAGAGGATGTCCGTCGTGTGCCCGATGAGGGTTAAGAGCTTCTCGCCGGTGGCGGCGTCCCAGATCAGCACGTCGATGGCCTCTTTGCCACCCGCCGTCCCTCCCGTCGCGAGCAGGCGACCGTCGGGACTCCACGCCACGTTCGCGGTCGACAGGTCTCGGAGCGTGAAGATCTCGCGATCAGCGCCGATCGCGTCGTGCAGCGCCTGGACGGCGTCCGGGACCATGGTGCCGTCCTCCCTCGTCGTCTCGACGGCCTGCAGCGCCAACATGATGCTCCGCTCCGGGTCGATCTCGAGGTTCGCCTCGGCCGCCGAGGCGAGCTCACGCGACGTCGCGACACGAGCATCTCGCCGGGCGCTGCTGCGCTGGCGCACCGCGATCGCGGTGAGCGTCGAGGCGACGAGCGCGGCGGCCACGCCGAGTGCGACGAGCGCGCGGAGCCGCTGCACCGAGCGCCGCTCGAGCGATCGCTCGTGCTCCTGCCGCCGACGCGCCGCCTCGAGCTCCTCCTCGCGCTGATGGAGGCTGGCGTCCACGAATCCGCGGTCGGCGTCCGAGAGCGCGAGCGTGCTTTCTCCGATCCAGGCTGCGGTCTGCTCGAGGCGCGCGCCACGCAGGAGGAAGCTGGGATCGCGCTCGCCGATCTCCCACTCGGCGGCGGCGGTGGCGAGCTGGCGTTGCGCCCGGATGTCGTCCCTGCCTTCGTCGATCCATCCGCGCAGCCGCATCCACGCCGCGAGCAACGCCTCGTGCGCGACCTCGATCGTCGGCTCGCGCGTCACGGGATCTCGGTCGAACGAGAGCAGCCGGTGACGTCCGAACGACTCGATGACGCCCTCCATCGCTCGGGCGTCCGCGAGCGGGAGCAGCTCGGAGCGGCGCACGCGCCGACGCGTGTCCTCGCTGCCCTCGCCGAGCGTGACGAGCCGCAGGAACAGCTGCCGGCAGGCCTCGTGGGCGGTCTCGTTCATGGCCTCGTATAGCTGCTCCGCGCGCCGAGCCAGCGCGCCCGAGACACCGCCGATCGCGCGATACACGTCGAGCGAGAGCACGCCGGTCTCGGCCCGCTCGGCGAGCTCGGTGAGCGCGTACTGCAGGAGCGGGAGCGCCCCGGGACGATCGGCAACGTCCGCGATCATCGCGGCGAAGAGCCTCGGCTCCACGACGAGTCCGGCGCGGTCGGCCGGTGCGACGATCGCGCGCTCGAGCTCCTCGGGCGACATCGGCGTGATGGCCTCGGTGCGCGCGGCGAGCAGTTCCCCGAATCCCCGCACCGAGAGCGGTGCGTCGAAGAAGTCGGCTCGGAGCGTCGTGACGATGCGGACCCGGCTGCCGGGCTCGAGCGCGGCGGCACGCAGGCTGTCGAGGACGTGCGAGCGTTCCGCGTCGTCTTCGACGAGCGTGAAGACCTCCTCGAGCTGGTCGAGGACGATGAGCAGCTCCGCGTCGGGGTCGGGCAGGACCCGGTCGACGGCTCGGACGAGGCCGAGCTCGTCACGCTCGAGGTCCTCCATGAGCGAGGGCGGGGGCTCGACGGCCACGCCGAGTAGCGCGGACTCGAGCTCGCGGAGCGGGTGCGGGCCCGGCAGCATGTCGATCACGTACCAGCGGTCGGAGCCTGGGAGCGCGCCGCGGCGCAGCGCCGGCACGAGCCCAGCGCGCACGACGGAGGACTTTCCCGAGCCGGATGGACCGACCACCGCGAGGAACCTCGCGGCCGGGTCCTGCTCGGCGAGCCTGCGGACGAGCCGCTCGGTGAGCCGCTCGCGGCCGAAGAAATCAAGTGCGTCGGCCTCCAGGAACGCGCGCAGTCCTTTATA
>JALYLP010000504.1 GCA_030774195.1 Actinomycetota bacterium
CCGTCTGACAGTCGCGCGTCCACCCAAGGTGACGCAGCATCGACCCGAAGGCCCAGCGGGGCAACGATCCGCTCGATCACGTGGAGGACCGCCTCCTCCCCCTCGAATAGACGGTCATCCACCTTCACGATCCGCGGACAATGCACCGTGAACGTAGACCTGCCCCGGTTGTCGCCCTCCGGATCCAGGGGCTGCAAGATCCCAACGCGTTGTCCGCGTTGCGGCGAACCCAGTCAGCCGGACCAAGAAGAGCGCTCCGTGGTGAGGGAGCGTTCAGCCATGTTCCTTGACTTGCTCTGAGTTGCTCGAACGGCTACCTCGGGCGCGGTCCCCAATCCGGGGCGCTCTCAAAGATCGCCGAGTTCGTCACGTCGCGAAGACCCGAGCCGTCCAGGTTCAGCACCCAGATGTCCGGGTTCAGTCCCTCACCCAAGTTGTGAGCGACCGTGACCATCGTCCCGTCCGGTGAGAACGAGTACGAGCCCCACTGGTGGACGTGCGCGGGGGAAGTGGTGATCTGGTGCAGATCAGTGCCGTTCGGGTGGACGAGGTACAGGTTGTCCTGCCGGTCTTGCTCTTGGTGAGACTCCAGCACGATCCACCGCCCATCCGGGGACCAGTCTGGACCGTCTCCAGCGTGCAGTTTCCACGGGGTCAACCGCCGGGCGTGCGTCCCGTCCAGGCGGATGGTGAAGATGGCCTGCTTGCTGCGGCTGGGGCCTCCACCGAACACGAGGCGCGTCCCGTCGGGGGACCACTGCGAGAACTGACCGCCGTACTTGCTCGGGGTGACCTGGCGGACGTGCGTACCGTCGGCCCGCATCACGAACACCGCTACGAGCCCGGCGGAATCGTCGTACCGGGTGAACGCGATCTGCTTCCCATCCGGTGACCACGCAGGGAAGAGGTCCTCGACGCTCGGATCCTTGCTGATCTGGGTGAGGTGGGTTCCGTTGGCCCTGACCTTGAAGATCCGGGTCGGCTTGCCAGCTGCCACCCGGTGGAAAGCGATCCACCTTCCGTCCGGGGACCAGTCCGGCTCCGTGTCGAGGAGGACCTTCCCGCGGTGCGTTACCTGGATCAGACCTGTTCCGTCCGGACGGATCGTGAAGATCGCGCCGCGAGTGTGCGCATTGTTGAAGTACACCCGGAAAGCGATCCGCCCGTTCTCCCCCGGCGCCGTCGCGTGAGCCGGTAACGCACCAGCCGTTATCAACGCCGTCGCCGCAACCACGACGATGATCAGAACGCGCCGAGCGATGCGACGCTCACGCTTGGGACCTCCCATGCCGGATCCCTCTCCTAAGCGGGCACTGCTCTTGCACCAGCTCCCGGCCGCGCGGACCTTGGAGTTGCGGAGGAGCCTACCCCTCTCTCCGACGTCGGAGCAAGACCTCGAGCATGCCGTAGTTCGTTGCGCCTCAAGAAACCGCGCGAGCATGGGCGCTAGAGGAATCGAACCTCTGACCTTTTCAGGAGGGATGCGGTCTAACTGAGTTGTGGGGCCAAACCCAGCCACCCCGACTTCGATAAACGATAACTACTGTCCCTGTACGTCAGTCGCGCCTCTTCGAGCTCGGCGCAGGAGCTCACCTTGCGCAGATCCTCGTACTCGTGGTCGTTCGTGGACACCAGTGGGGCCGTGCGCGACTCAGGGTTGAAGAACTGCCACGACTAAGGCCTCAAAGACGTTAGGTCTCACTCAGGCGACGGCGATCCAGACGAGGTCTCGGCTGACATTCGAGTGCTCCCTAGCACCACTGCTCGCACGGGACACGTTGCCACGTGTGGCCCGGGTAGGCGACCGACACGGCCCACCCTGCCTCGCTGAACTCCTTCGGGTTGGCGAGCGCCTGATCGATCATCGTCTTGGTCAACACCGGGGAGAGCATGAGGGTGTCACCTCCACCGACGATGCGGTAGTCGAACGTCGTATCACCGATCTTGAGGGTGTGGTCGTCAACAATGGTGTAGGTGCCGTCGTCGACCTGGCCTCCCTCCCAGTCCAGCGAGCCGAAAGCACCCGCCGCGTCGAAAAAGTGCGAGTGCTCCCGATCGATGGCCCCGCTGCAAGGATGGGCCTCGGTCGGCGTGGGGCTCCCGGGTTTGAAGCTGCTCTGCCCCGCCGATGAGGTCTGGCCGAGCCACGCGTAGGGAGCCAGTGGCCCGAGCCCGGCCTCTTCCAGATCGCCCACGAGCTCCAGACACGTTGTGGTCCGTTGCCATCGGCCGACGAGCTCGGGGACCGGTTCCGCGGTGGGGGATGACGTCGGGCTGGCGGACGGGGTGATGCTTTGGGGTGGTCCTGTTGCCGAGCCCGATGGTCCGGACGAGCCGCACCCGACTGCTAGAGCTGTCACGGCGGCAAGAACGACGAAGGTGCCCCTCATTGACCCCCCAGCCTACAGATTGCCGAGATCGGCTCCGCCGCCCGATGTCGTATCCGGCGGGAACCGACTGTCATCGGTCTGGGTGCCGTTTCGGCCACCCGGACTCGGGTAAAGGATATTGAATGGCTATTCAGGTCTGCGCGGGGGCCTCCTGTGTACGGGCCGAAGGTAGCGCCGCCCGCGGCTTAGACGCGCGAGAGTGGCGCTTCCGTCACGAGACGACTGAGTCGATCCGTAGGATGCGGACGTGGATGTTCTACGGGCCGAACCCGATGACTGGCAGCACGTCCGAGACGTTCGACTCGCGGCGTTGCTCGATTCCCCGGATGCCTTTGGCTCCACACATGCGGAGGAGTCGGAGAGAGGCGAGGAGGAGTGGCGGGCATGGACGACCGGCTGGTCCGGTGCTGCCGACCAGGCCCTGTTCGCCGCTGAGGACGAGGGGTGGGTCGGGATCGCGCTCGGCGTCCGTTGGCAGGAGGAACCCAAGGCCGTGCACTTGTACGCGATGTGGGTGGACCCCTCGTCGCGGGGTCGCGGCGTCGGCCGAGCGCTGGTGGAGGC
>JALYLP010000505.1 GCA_030774195.1 Actinomycetota bacterium
GCCGACGAAGGACGCGTGGATCTCCGCCACGCGCGCCGGCGCGCGCACGTTCAGCTCCTCCATACATGCGTCGACCGGGACGCCGCGAGCGATCAGCGATGTGCCCATGCCGCCGTCGGCGAGGAGCGGCCCTTCGGCCAACAGGGCTCGGAAGGCAGCGGCATCCATGGGATGCAGTGTCCCACCCGCAGCACCGCAGCCCTGCTTCCGCCGGGCTCACGCGTTCGGAACGATCGTCACCTCGTGCGTGAGCTCGACGACGGACCGGATCGTGGCCGCGACCGCGCAGTACCTGGTCTCCTCGATCTCGACCGCCTTGGCGGCCTTCGACTCATCGACCGTTCCGGTGACCTCGAACCGCAGGTGGATCGAGCGGAAGGTCCAGGGCGGGTCCGGATCTTGGACGAAGGTCGCCGCCACTTCGAGACGGCGCAGGTCCTGCCGTTGCTTGCGCAGGATCTCCACGACGTCGTACGCGGTGCACGCGGCGAGCGACAACGGCAGCAGATCCGAGGGCTTCGCGCCGGGTCCCTCGACGTCCCCTCCGACGAGGAGCGGCTGACCATACCCGGTCGTTCCGGCGAACTGGATGCGATCGCCGGTCCACTCGAGCCTGACGTCAGCCATCCAGGTGGCGAGTCTATCGACCTACGACGGGTCGATCCTTCGGGGTGGCCGTTCGCAGCCATCCGGACGTGGTTGGGACACCCTGGCCGGGGTACGCTACGCACGTTCGGGGGGATCCCCGGGCCGCACGTTCGGGGGGATCCCCGGGCCGGACAGCGCTCCTTGGGGGGGAGATGGGCCGACACCGGGTCCGGATCGTCGTAGGCGAGGGACGGTCCGCACGCATGGGCTTCTTGCGCTTCGTGCTGGGATCCGAGGGCTACGAGGTGGTCGCTCAGGCGTCGAGCGCGGCCGAGCTCGCACGGGTCCTCGCCGTTCACCAGCCAGACGTCGTGGTGCTCGACGATGGCATCGGCGCAACCGCCGTCCAGATGACCCACGACGTTTCGCCGAACGCGAAGGTGATCCTGGTTTGGCCCGGCGCCGTGGTTCCCATCGGCGGCTACGCGCGCGTCGATCCCGGCGATGTCTTGCGCTCCTTGGGCCCGACGGTCGCGAGGGCCGTCGGCACGATGCCGGTGCCCCGGGAAAACGTCATCACGCCCGACTGGACCGACCGGCTTAAGAAGGACCCTGCCGCCCTCCGGGAGAAGCTCGAGGACCACGACGGTCCCTCGGCGAGGCACCCCAACGTGACGGACCTCCAGCGCCGCGGGCAGCATCTGCATCCGGTCGCTGACATCGAGCCCGGCGGCGCGGAGGCCTCTCGGCCGGACGCCGCCGGCGAAATGCGGGACGAAGATCTCGCGCCGGTCCTTCCGCTCTCGGCGTTGAGCATGCCCCCCGCCGCTTGGGCGAGCACGATCCCGGAAAGCGCGACGGCACCGATGACCGGCGCGGGAGCGGCCGCCGAGCCCCTGCCCGTGGCAGCCGGCGAGTGGAACCGCCGGTTGGGGACGGTCGCCTTGGGCGGTGCGGTCGCCGCGAGCGCGGTCGTGATCGCGCTGGCACTGGGCGGAGCCGGAGGCCATCAGGGGATCCTCTCGGCCGCCGGCTTCGTCCAGGAATCACCCGTCGTCGTCACCCCTGCGCCCGGCGCATCGTTCGCCGGGGCAACCGGACAAGCCAACCTCTTCATCGGAACGACCGGCGTGCTCCCCATCCCCCCGAGCGCCCCGATCGCACCTGGCAACGGCGGCCCGCACGGAGGCGGGAGCGGAACGGGTGGAGGCGGTGGCGGGACCGGCCCCGTCGGCGGCGGTGGCGGCACCGGTGGCGGCGGTGGGACCGGCGGCGGTGGGGGCGGCGGCTCGTCCATGCCCGGACGCTCGGCGCTGCATAACCCGTTCGGCGGGCCCCCCGGTCAGAGCGGGTCACACGTGAAGGCATCGAACCACAAGGGCAACCACGGCAAGAGCGGCGCCGCCCACCACCACGGGTCGCACCGCGGCAAGAGCGGGCAGCACGCCAGCCAGAACGGCCTGGACCACCGGAACAAGCACTAGGGGTGCGCCGCCTCCCACGGTGCCGGATCCTCGGATGAACGGGTACGCCACCCTGCGGCGCGTCTACGTGCGCCCGCCCGTCGCGGAGAGCCTGGGGT
>JALYLP010000506.1 GCA_030774195.1 Actinomycetota bacterium
GTCCGCCCCCGGTCAACGTCATCGCGTCGCGGCGGCCGCCCTCGCATTCGCGATCGCCATGGCCGGGATCGGATTCGCGATCTGGACTTTCGGCGGAGCATCTCGTCCTCCGCAACCTCGCCCGGCGGCAGCAGTCAAAGACGGCAAGATCGCGTTCGTTGCGATCGGCCACGGCCAATCGCAGTACGTGATCTACACCGTAAACCCGGACGGGTCCGACCTGAGCAAGCTCGGGGACGGACGGGATCCCGCTTGGTCGCCGGACGGCACCCGTCTCGCCTTCACGATCAACCGCCCGGGCCTTGGCATCGCTCTGATAAACGCGGACGGCACCGGCCGCACCGAGCTGACACACGACGTTGCCTATGCCCAAAGCCCGAGCTGGTCTCCGGACGGGACGGAGATCGCGTTCGCGGCGCAGGACGGCATCTACGTCATGAGCGTCGACGGCACCGACATCCACCGCCTTGCCGGCTACACGGGCCCGCTCGCCTGTGCCGACTTCGAGCCGTCATGGTCTCCGGATGGGACCACGATCGCATGGGCCGTGCGGTGTGACGGCGGCGGTCTGGGGATCTGGACGGTGCGTCCCGATGGGTCAGGTCTCTCGACCGTCGTTGACGCGGGGTCAGGGTTGAGCACGTTCAACTACCCAACCTGGTCTCCCGACGGGACCCTGCTCGCGTTCGAGGGAGGCCGCCCTGTATACGGCGAGGCGCCCGGCCCCATCCTCGAGATGGGTATCTACGTGGTCGGGGCCGACGGGAGCGGGCTTACCAAGCTCGCGGAGGGGACGCAGCCCGCGTGGTCACCCGACGGGACCAAGATCGCCTTCGCCAGCGATCGGGACGGTGCCATCGCCCTCTACACCATGGAGATCGATGGCACGAACCCCGTGAGACTGACCGACACGGGGGCAGACGCCTGCTGTCCCGTCTGGCAGCCCGTATTGGTCTCGGAGGTGGCACCGAGCCCGACTCCATCGGTGGGCGCTGCAGTTGCGGCGACCACGACCGTCGGGGCAGACGGCGCTGTGCGCTCGGTTGTCTACGGCGAGGGAGCCGTCTGGGTCGCAGTGTCCGGGGAGCCCTCCGGCCCTGGCACCGTTCTTCGGATCGATCCTGAGACCGACGAGATCGTCGCCACGATCAGTGTCGACGCGGTACCCGGATGGGAGGTCGGGGGTGCGGGCGTCACTATCGGTGCTGGCTCGGTGTGGGTGACAGGCAGTGTGGAGGATCCGAGCGACCCACCCATCGGCACCGATGCCGTCCTCCTGCGGATCGACCCTTCATCGAACGAGGTGTCCGCAACGATCGCGCTCGGGGGCGAGGCTGGGGGGGATGTCATCGTGGGCGAGAGCGGGGTCTGGGTCGCCGTCGGCGACAAGGAGCAAGGGGAGCTCGTCCGCGTCGATCCCGCCACGAACGAGATCGTGGCCAGGATCCCCATCCCGTACAAGACGGAGCCGTATCAAGACCTCCGAGAGCTGGTGGGCGTGGACGGCATCATCCTCGTGAATCAGCTCACATTCGAGAACGGCGGCAGCGCCATCACCGCCGTCGAGGCGGCCACAAACCAGGTGCTCGGCACCGCTATCATCCGGGTGCCCGAGGACATCGATTCGTCGATCGGACCGCTGGTTGCCTGGAACGGGCAGGTGTGGGCGGACAACGGGTACCAGCTCGTTCGGATCGACCCTCGGACCGGGCAGCTCCTGGGTGAAGCCGTGCAGCTGCCCGAGGCCCTCGCGGCGGGACTGCTCGTCGCCGACGACCGAGGTCTATGGTTCCTCGGGTACGACGGACGAACGGGCGCGGGACCGAGGACGCTGTCGCTGTTGGATCCGGAGACCGGCGAGGTCCAGACCTTCGTCGATGTGCCGGGCATCGCGCCTAGCGCGATGGCGGTAGGTCCGAGCTCGGTCTGGATCCTCGATTACCACGGCATGCTGACCCGCATCAACCTCGCCTAGCAAGGCTTCCCGGGACTCGGCGCCCGCTCTGCGCACCTCTCGGGCCTCCGCCTGTCGCGGACCGATGGCCCAAGCCCTATTCGTCGACGAAGCCCCACTCGTCTACAGCGACGACGCGGCCGTCTGCATCGAAGAGATCGACGCGCATCGGCATGGCCACGGGCTCGTCGGACATGAACAGAACGACGCCGTCGTCCACGGTGTCTTCGAACGTGCTTCCCTCGGAGTCCGTAAGGCGCACGCGCGAGACCGTCTTGCCAGCGTCCTCGACGGTCCCGCCGGCCCGGAACCCCTGGCGTCCCCAGTTCCCCCCGAGATTCGCCCACGGGAACCTGCGTGCCGGTAGGTCACCGACGCCGCCTCCGCCGGCCACGCCGTGTGCGCTCCATCGGTCCGGCTCTTCGTGGGAGACCAGCACGGTCCAGTGCCAGCGCTCCGGTCCCTCGCGTCCGCCGTCGGCCTCGTACGTGACGTACCAGAGCTGGCGGTGAGGCACCTCCCTCTTCTTCCGGAAGCGGATCGTGTCCGGCAGCACTCGAAACGGCAGCGGGCCCTCCGGTCCCCTCAAGTTGGCACCGGCCAGCCACTCGCGGACTGCGTGCTCTGGTGTATGCGACACCGGTGACTCTCTGTGAAGGAGGTGGCCTCGCCTCTCGGCTCTCAGGGCCAGGACAGCGTACCTCGCCAGACGCAGCCGGAATCCACCCGAGCGTTCTGCGGCCGGGGAAAAGAGCCGCTATCAGCCGGGGAACCGCAGGGTTGTGGATCCGGTCGTTTCGGGCATGGTGCAGGCAGATAGTGACGCTGCCCAGAAATCTGCCAACCGCGGGCCGCGGTTGCTGACCGCCTTACTGCTCCTGGCTCTTGTTTGCTTCGGCGGTCGGTGGATGGGTTTGGCTTCGCTCTCCGGGGACCGTCGCCGGCTCGGCGGTTCCGCCTCACGCTCCGACTGAATCCGAGGCCGGGACCTGGGACGGCTTCGCAACCGGGTGGACCGAACTGCCGCAACCTCCAGAGGTGCGAGAGGGGGCCGTGCTGGCCTGGAGCGGCAGCGAGGTCCTTTGGTGGGGCGGGATCCCGGAAGGCAAGCGGAAGCCGACCGACGATGGGTTCGCATTCGATCCCGTCGAGGGATCCTGGCGCGAACTGCCCCCGGCGCCGATCCCGGGCGCTTACGGCCATGCCCTCGCAGCCGGCGAGCAGGTGCTGCTGCTGCACGTCTCCGACGAGGCCGAGGGGTTGCTGTTCGACCCCGCTCGGGACTCCTGGCATGTCGTGCCGCGCTCCCCGCACCGGCCTGCTTGGGGAGGCGTCTCGGTCTGGACAGGATCGGAGCTGGTGGTGTGGGGCGGCGG
>JALYLP010000507.1 GCA_030774195.1 Actinomycetota bacterium
TCCACGCGGGCGACTATTTCGGTGAGATCGCACTCCTGCGAGATGTGCCGCGGACGGCAACCGTCACCGCGACAACCCCGACGCAGCTGCTGGCCCTCGACCGCGATCCGTTCCTTGAGGCCGTGACTGGACACCCGCGAAGTCGCGAGCGTCTGGCGGCAGTCGTCGACAAGCGACTTCCCAGCGAAACGTAGCCCGCCGATTCGCGTTGGGGGCAATGCATGAATCGACCTCTGATCATTCCGTGTCAAGGAAGGAACACTCAAGGTCTCGCAGCCCTTCCTCAGTTCGGAGCGGCTCGCGGTGTCACAGAACTATCAGTCGGTCGCATCTGCCCACACGTCGTCGATCGTCTGCAGAACGATGTCCATGTCGGTCAGCCAGATCTCGTGGTCAGCCCCCTTCACCTCGACGAAGCGTCCGCCCTCCCCGAGGTCGGCAAGCACAGCCTCGTCACGGAGCTCGACCGGCCGGACGCGCTCGCAGAAGTCGTCGCCGGCGCAGTTGAACGCGTACATCACGGCGTACGGCATCGACGGTGGGAGCGAGGTTCGGAGCACCGCGCTCTGCGATCGGAGGTCGATCCCCTCCGGATTCTGGCCCTCGCAGTTCTCGACCTCCGCCTGCAGTTCGTCGCGGGACATGACCTCCGCAACGGTGCGGAGATACAGAGAGCACGGCGCGCCCGGGTTCATCGCCACGAAGCCGGCGACCTCGTCGGGATGCTCCACGGAGAACAGGAGGACGTTGCCGCCGCCCTGCGAGTGGCCGATCAGGAAGTAGGGCGCGGGGACGTCGCCCTCAGATAGGAACGCGTGGAGGTCCTCGACCACATCGGTGATCGGCCGAGGCAGGGACGCCGGCGGATCGCTCGCGCCGTAGCCGGCTCGGTCGTAGGAGCACACCATCGTTCGCTCCAAGAGCGCATCGCCGATCGCCCGTAGCTGCGTCCGGTCGTTCCCCATCCCGGAGTCCAGAACGACCGTTGGCGCTCCGGCGGAGGGCTCGCCCTCGCACTGCCCCGCGATCGTGCGCCCGTCGACCGCGACGGAGATCTCACGAACCGCGGGCTCCCCCGTCGTTCCCGTCGCCGCGGGCGAAAGCGAGCTCGTCGTCGCGGGCCCCGTCCCCGGGCTTGCCGTATCGCCCCCGCCGCTCGAGGTGCACGCGACGAGTAGCAGCAGGGCCGCGAGCGCCACGATCACCTTCGTCATGATCCACCTCCCTGGCTGTCCACCTGTGTACTGACCCAGGACGGGCAGCCGGTTACATCAGACTCCCGTGGTGGCGGTGCCGGACCATGTGAACGGGCTCGAGACGAGGAATAGCCCCATCCACACGTCATCGGGGACCGAGCGGGTGGGCGGGGTGGAGTCGCTGAGCATCCGGAAAGCCATCCGATCGCCATCGATCTCCGAGCGGAGCACGACGCGCCCCGGCGCCGCTCCGGGTGCCAGGATCACGTCCTGCCCCCGGAGCGAGAAGACGCCGTGATCGAGCAACAGGCCCTCGTCGGTCTCGAGGAGGTACCGGCCGTCGGCCAGCACGAGCTCCCACCGCCGTCCTCGCCCGCCGAGGTCGTCGAGCACGACGTCGGCGTGTCGCGCGTTTCCGCCGGCGCATAGGTGACGGACGATCGCGTCGGTCTCCCACCGCTTCGACACCCACCGCCCGCGATACCCGCCGACCCGTTCGGCCAGGCGAGCCCGGGCGCGGTGCAGCCTCACCTTGACCGCCGACTCGCCGAGGCCGAGCGAGTCCGCGATCTCGGAGATCGAGCGGTCGGCGAGATGATGCAGCGCCACGATCGCCGCCTGTGATCCGGGCAGGGCGTCGAGCGCGCGGACCAGATCGAGGTCGATCTCGCCCAGGTCGCTCGGGGGAGTCGCGAGCGGCTCGAGGGTCGCGCGCATACGCTCGCGCCGCGCGCGGCGTGCCGCGATCCGAAGGGCAACGCGTCGGACCCACGCTTGGGGCATCTCGTAGGTGCCCACCTCGGCCCAGCGCGCGTGCAGGACGGTGAAGGCCTCCTGCGCCACGTCCTCCGCCGCATCGCCGACGAGTGGACGAACCGCGTTCACGACAGAGCGGAAGTGCGATCGATACAGATCAGCGAACGCGTCGATCACGTAGCGAGTGTGCCTTCAACCTGTCGGAGGCGCAATACAAGCCTCACTCGCCGGGCGAACCGAACCGCATGGCGCTTGCGACCACGGGTGCGGTCGGCCCCGTCGAGCAGCGGGTTGGTGGGCGCTAGAGGAATTGAACCTCTGACCTCTTCCGTGTCAAGGAAGTGACGCGCAACGCTGTGACCAGCACTTCCGCAGTCGGAGCGGGTCCGCGATCTCACAGGAGTACCGTTGAGTACCGTTTGGTTCCGTCGGCTCCTTGACCAGATGTTGACCACGATCGTCCCCTGCGAGCTGAGCGCGGTGGCCTCTTGAAGGAGCGCGTCCGTCTCCGCGAGCGCCGGTGCCGCTCCGAGCGCGTCGAATATCTGGCGAGCCCGACGCAGGGCGGCGAACCGGTCGAGCCAGTCACGACACGATCAGCTCACCGACCGGATGGTGCCGGCCTCTCGACCTGATTCTCGTTGGCGTCTCGGGGGTGTACAAAGCCTCTGGATGACTGAGGATCACCGCATCGGCACCGAGATCGCCGGGTTCCGGATCCAGGAGGAGCTCGGCCGCGGCGGGATGGGCGTCGTCTACCTGGCCGAGCAGTCCTCACCCCGGCGTCGCGTGGCCCTCAAGATCCTCTCGCCGGAACTGGCGCGAGACCCCGTTTTCCGGGAGCGCTTCACCAGGGAATCCGAGGCCGCCGCCTCGGTGGAACATCCGAACGTGGTCCCCGTGCACGCCTCGGGAGAGTCCGACGGTGTCCTGTACATCGCGATGCGCTACGTCCAGGGCGAGGATCTCGCGACGCTCATCCATCGCGATGGTCCGCTGCCCTCGGGACGGGCGGTCTCGATCTGCTCCCAGATCGCCGAGGCATTGGACGAAGCCCACGAGACCGGGCTCGTCCACCGGGACGTGAAGCCCGGCAACATCCTGGTCGCCAAGGGCGACCGCGCGTACCTGTCCGACTTCGGTCTCATCCGCAGGTCCAAGCTCGAGACCGGCCTCACCAGGACCGGTCAGTTCATGGGGACGATCGACTACTGCGCGCCCGAGCAGATCCGCGGGGAGGAGGTCGACGGCCGGGCCGACGTCTACTCGCTCGGATGCGTCCTCTATGAGTGCCTCGCGGGCGCTCCTCCCTTCACACGCGAGAGCGAGATCGCCACCCTCTACGCCCACCTCGAGGAGTCACCACCCCCGACGACGTCATCGCCGAGCGGTCCCTCGCGGGAGCTCGATCGCGTGATCGCCGTGGCGATGGCCAAGCGCCCGGACGACCGGTATGCGACGTCCAGCGAGTTCGCGAGGGCCGCCCGCCACGCGCTCGGGATCGGGAGCGGAGAGGGCGAGGCCGTGGCCGAGCGCCCTCCGGCGCGACGACGCCGACTTCTCGTGGCCGCAGGCGGCCTCCTGGTGCTCGCCGCGATCGCGGTCTTCCTGGCCACCCGAGGAGGTCCCACCCCCGAACGTACGACGCACGCCCCGCCGGGACCGCCGCTCGGCTCGGTCGTGCGACTCGATCCCGCCACCGGCAAGCTCGCGCAAACCATCAGCGGTATCAGCGTAACCGTAAACAGCACAGAGAGCCTCCTCGGCTTGGCCGCGGGCGAGGGCGGGGTGTGGGTCGGCAACAACCCCAACGTCCAACACATCGATCCCGTGAGCGGAACCGTAAGCGGGACCATCTTCGTGCAATCGATCTTCGCCCAGCCGGTCGTCGGCTTCCGCACGGTCTGGCTGTTGTCGACGGGGGGGGACGAACTGCTCCGCATCAACCCAGCGACCGATGCACTGCTTCCATCCGTGCGCCTGACTCCTCCTGGCACGGCGGGCTTCGGCCACCATGTCGCCGTCGGTGAGGGTGCGGTCTGGGTATCACTCGGCATCGACAGCATCGTCGAGGTCGATCCGATCCGGAACGAGGTGATCCGCCGGATCGACACCGGCGCCGTTGACGGCATCGCCGCGGGTGCGGGTGGCGTGTGGGTGATCGACACGCTGTCCGGCCGCCTGACCGAGATCGACCCCACGAGCGGCAAGATCGTCGGATCGATCGACGTATCCGGCAGCCCCGACGCCATCACCGTCGGTGGCGGCTCGGTGTGGTTGCTCGACCAAGGCGTCGGAACGGTGCTGGAGATCGACGCCGCCACGCTGATCCCTGGAGACACGATCCGGCTCGGGAGCGACGAGACCGACATCACGTTCGGAGCCGGGGCGGTCTGGCTCGCGGACGGTACCGGCAACTCGCTCACGAGGATCGATCCCGTGACCCATGAGCCGAGGATCTTCTCGGTCGGCAGTCCGGTCCTCCGCGTCGCGGTCGATACGGACTCGGGAGATGTGTGGGGGCTGATCGCGAAGCCCGCGTGAGGTCCGAACCTTCCACCAGAGTTCCCAGAGTTTCCTAGTGGGCGCTAGAGGAATTGAACCTCTGACCTCTTCCGTGTCAAGGAAGCGCTCTGCCCCTGAGCTAAGCGCCCGAGGTGGGCATGGTACCGGACGCTCGAGACATGTTTGGAGGCGG
>JALYLP010000508.1 GCA_030774195.1 Actinomycetota bacterium
AGAGCACGAGCGTCCCGCGCCGTGCAACGATCGCGAGGACGACGATCGCGACGATGAGGCCGATCAGCGCCGAGAACTCCCCCGAGGCGAGCACTCCACCGACGAAGAAGAGGCTCAGGATCCAGAGCGTCACGTGTCGTGTTCTCGTCTCGACCAGGAACCCGGCCGCGATCGCAAGGTTGAAGAGGAGGTAGTCTGCCAGCGCGATCGGCAATCCGAACGTGGCACCCCCTCGACTGTTGAGCGTCGACTGGGTGTCACCGAGCCGCGAGAAATAGCGTGTCACGAAGGCGGTCACGGGCGGGACACCGAGCGCCTGCAGCATGGCGATCACGGAGACGACGACGCCCGTGAGCATCGCGATCCACAGACATGTCCTCACATGCCGTTGGGTCCGCACCGAAGACCGGAAGATCAGATAGATCCCGAAGAACTTCCAAAGGACCAGGCCATACAGGATGTCGTCGGTCGTGACCTGCACCCCACGCGCGAGCATCCACAGCAAGGGCAGGATCGAACTTGTGATCGCCAGGACGAGGATCGCCACGTCGATGGTAGATGGTCTAAAGGATGGGACGCCCGAGCGCAGTGCGACCATGATCGCGCGGATAAGCAGCCCGCACCCGACGAGCGCGGCGAGCGCCTCCGTCGGACGCAGGAGCGGGATCCCCGCTCCGCGGTTGATGCCCGCCAGGAGCGGCGTGAACGCAAGGAGGAAGTAGGCGGCGATGGGCGGGTGGAGGATGACCGCGATCAGGATCGCGCAGACGAGAAGCCCGATCCCGAGCTGAGGAAGCGGCAGGAGGACGACGGCTGCTCCGAGGAGCAGGCACGCACCGAGGCCGGGAAGCACCGCCGACAGGCTCGACACGTATGGATGCCGCCGTTGAGCGGCCGTACGCAGGGACGAGACGCTTGACGACCACATCCTTCTATCGAATGCGTCGCAACGGAAGCGCCCCGGTTCCGAGACGGAGCAAAGCCATCTCAGGCGCTCGCCACGCACGCTGCAACGCCAGATAGGTCGTCGCGCCGACGACGGCCGTCGCGATGACGACCAGAACCTCACCGAGCTCATGGCCTCCCATCCATCCCGAGAGCGACCAGGCCGTGAGCACCGAAGGAACGAGCATCGCAGATGCAGCGATGACCGTACGAATGAGCGAGCGAACGGGAACGGAGCCGCCGCCTGATGTGGCACGGAGCCGCGCCCACAGGTGGACCGCGCCCACTACGCTGCCGACCGACATCGACAACCCGACCACGAGAAGGACGAGGACGTGATGGACGAACATGGCCGTCGACATCCCGGCGACCGTGACCACGACACGGAGCAGCATCGATCGCAAAGGCGACCGAGCATCCTCTCGCGCGTAGAACGCGTACGTCCCGAGGATGAACCACGTCTCGCCGATCACGCCGATCCCGAGTGCGCTGAGCGAGACCGCCACGAGGTGACCCCCACCCTCCGCCTGCAGCGCGCCGATCGCGATGGCACGGGCGATGGGAGTCGACAGGGCGATGTACGCAAGGGCGATGGGCACCACGACGAACGACGCAAGACGGACCGCGCGGCAGAGCTCGTCCCAGAAGTCCCGATCGCGCCCCGAGGCGGCGAGCGCCGAGAGATGCGGCAGCATCGACCGTGCGATTGGCCACGTGACGATGGCGATCGGGAGGAAGAAGAAGTTCAGTGCGAGCTGGAACCCCACGAGTCCGCCCGCAAGCCGATTCGCGATGGCGAGAACGACGACCGTCTGAGATGCAGCGAGTCCCGTGTACCCGAGCGTCGGGACGACCCGCCGGAGGGCGCGCCGGACATCGGGGTCATTCCATCCCGCCCGGGGAAGGAGGCGGATGCCGACGGACCTCGCCCCGAGCCATTGGGCGGTGGCGTGCAGGCCAACGGATGCCGTCGTTCCCAGACCCAGGAGGAGGAGCTGCCCGGTCGTCACCGTCGCGAGAGCGGTCCCCGTTCCGAACAGGACGGCGCAGGCGACCAGCGTCGAGATCATGCCCAGGTTCTCCAGTGCCGGCGCCCCCGCCGCCAGCGCGAACCGCCCGTACGCGTTCATGACCGCGCCACCCGTTCCCGCAGTGACGTAGAGGACGATCTGCGGAACGAAGAGCAGGAAGAACACCAGGCCGATACGTCGTTGGAGGACGGCCGTCGCCGGATCCCCGACGCCGAGCGTGAAGGCGCGCAGGATGAGCGGCGCTGCGAGGAGCAAGAAGAGCGAGAGCGCAGCCGCCGCGAGGAGGAGCGTTCCGAAGAATCCTCGTGCCAGCGTCTCGCAGCCTGCCTCGTCACCCGCATCGCGCTTGGAGACGAGCGGTGGGACGAGGATCGATGCGAAGAGCGAGCCGGCGAGCAACTGGTAGTAGACGATGTTGGGGATGGAATTGATCGCCTGGTACGTGTTGCCGAGGTAGGTCGCGCCGAGCACGGTCGCCACGGCGATGCTCTGCGCGAGGCCGGTTGCCCGGCTGACGATCG
>JALYLP010000509.1 GCA_030774195.1 Actinomycetota bacterium
GGCCTCCGTTCGCCTCCCGGCCGCATTTGCATGGGAGCGTTCAGCCGGGTCAGAGTAGCGCCCGAACGAAACCGACAGGGAGGGGTTCCGATGCTGGCGATCCGTTCTGCCGAGGGCCGGCGCAACCGCAGGCTGCTCGTGCTCATCCCGTTCCTCGCGGTCGTCCTGACCGCCTCCGTCGCCCTCGCTTTCTCGAGCCAGGCACCGGGCCCCAAGCCCGACGGCACCTCCGTCACCCCTGAGGGATGGAAGGTCACACCCGCAGGCCGGCAGACGAAGCTCGGGCCCGGCCCGATGGCCGTCGCGGCCAGCCCGCGTGGAAACCTCGTCCTCGTGGCGGACGGCGGATACAGCGATCACGCGCTTCTCGCGATCGACCCCGCCACCGGCTCGGTCATCCAGAAGATCAAGGCTCCCGGAGGCAAGTCGGTCGGTGGCCCGTGGAACATCTCCTGGGGACACTCGCACAGCTACTACGCCGGCCTGGCGTTCTCCCCCGACGGCTCACAGGCGTGGGCGTCCGACGGGACGGGGAGCTCCCTGCACACATACACGATCAGCGGCCGGACGCTCCTCGAGGGCCGACGCATCCGCCTCACCGACAACGTCGGCAACGCAAGCGCCTACCCAGCCGGGATCGCCGTGAACGCGGACGCGTCCCGGCTCTACGTCGTCGGCAACCTCGACGACACCCTCTACGTGGTCAACCCGAACACCGGGAGCGTCGTCAAGACCGTTCCGGTCGGGCATCTCCCGTTCGGCGTCGCGCTTTCCCCGGATGGCTCCCGAGCCTTCGTCTCCAACTGGGGCGCGGAGACCGTCTCCGTCGTCGACGTCGGGTCGGCCAAGGTCGTCCGAACGGTGCGCGTCGGCCTGCATCCCAGCGCGATCGCCGCGAGTCCGACGAAGCAGGAGATCTACGTCGCGAACACCGACTCGGACTCCGTGAGCGTCCTGGATGCGAACACCGGGGCGGTCCGTCGCACGATCGATCTCCGCCCCTACGCGAACGCCCCGATGGGAGCGAGCCCGAACGCGCTCGTGGTCAGCCCGGACGGCTCGACGCTGTACGTGACGAACGCGGGAGACAATGACGTCGCGGTCGTGAGCCTCTCCGGGAACCCGCGCGTCGAGGGCCTCATCCCGACCGCCTGGTATCCGGACGGCATCGCGCTCAACCCCTCCGGAAACTCGATCTTCGCGATCAATATGAAGGGCCTCGGCATCGGGCCGAACAACGATCCGAACGTGTACTGGGTCACCCGCATGCGGGGAACGCTGTCCACGATCCCGGTTCCGAACTCGACGGCGCTCGCCGCCTACACCGCGCGCGTCCGATCGAACGATCGGTTCGACACGCCTCCGACCGTCGCTCCCGGAAGCGTCATCCCCGCAGAACCCGGAGGCTCGAGCCCGATCAAACACATCATCTACGTGATGAAGGAGAACCGGACCTACGACCAGGTCCTCGGTGATCTTCCCAAGGGCAACGGAGATCCGTCGCTCGCGATCTACGGCCAGGACGTGACACCGAACCAGCACGAGCTCTCGAGCCGCTTCGTCACGTTCGACAACTTCTACGCCGATGCGGAGGTGTCGGCGGACGGCTGGTCATGGGTGAACGCCGCGAACGCCAACGACTACATCCAGCGGAACTGGTGGCTCGACTACAACGGATACGGCCGGCCCTACGACTTCGGCGGGTTCGACGAGAACACGACCGCCGGGATCCCCGCGGCCGGCTATCTGTGGGACAGCCTCGCCCGGGCAGGAGTCTCCTACCGGAACTTCGGGTTCTTCATGGACAACCCCGTGAACGTGCCGGAGTCCATGCCGGCCTTGAAGGGGCACACCGATCCCAAGTACATCGGTTGGGACCTCCTGGTGCCCGACCAGACCCGGATCGACCGCTGGCTCCATGTGTTCCAGGGCTACGAGCAGCAGGACTCCATGCCGACCGTGCAGTTCGTGTATCTCCCCAGCGACCACACGTACTCGACGACCCAGCACGCGAGGAAGCCCTCCGCGTACGTTGCGGACAACGACCTCGCGATGGGCAAGCTCGTTGATGCCGTCTCGCACTCCCAGTTCTGGGGTTCGACCGCCATCTTCGCGGTGGAGGACGATGCGCAGGACGGCCCGGACCACGTGGACGCGCACCGCTCGACGGCGTACGTGATCAGCCCGTACACGCAGACCGGAAAGGTCGACTCCACCTTCTACTCATCGGTCTCCGTGCTGCGGACGATGGAGCTCCTCGCGGGCGTGCCGCCCATGAGTCAGTTCGACGCCGCCGCGAATCCGATGGATGCCGCGTTCTCCTCGACGCCCAACATGCGGCCGTACACGGCGGTCGACCCGTCGGTCTCGCTCACGGCCACGAACGGTCCGAACGCGCCCGGAGCGAAGGCATCGGCACGGATCGACTTCACCGAACCCGATCGCATACCCATGGGGACGATGAACCGGATCCTGTGGAAGGCTGCACGAGGCCGCCACAGCCGGATGCCGGCGCCGGTCCACTCGATGCCGTAGCCGCGCCGCGAGAGGACCCCGCGTCGGTTCTCACTCGAGAGCTGCCCGAAGAGACGGGGGATCGCCCCCCTCGGGGCGCGATCTAGAGGTGCGTCGGCAACCAGAAGGTGACGGCCGTGCCTCCACCGGGCTCCGGCGTCACTCGGCACCAGCCGCCCGCAAGCTCGGCGCGCTCACGCATCGTCAGCAGACCGAGGTGCCCCGGTTGGACGCCGACCGCTGCTTCCTCGAAGCCGACCCCATCATCGCGCACGATGACGAGGATGCCGTCATCCTGGGATTCGAGCTGCACCGTCACGTGCTGTGCTTGAGCGTGCGTCCGGACGTTCGACAGGGCCTCCCGGGCGATCCGATACGCGATCGCCTGGACCTCGTCGCCCGGGATGTCCTGGATGTTGTCCCCGATGGACCACTCGATCCCGGACGCCTCATGCATGTCCCCGAGCACGATGCGCAGGCCGGCGGCGAGACCGCCCGTTTCCCCGGGAGGTCGGAGCTCGAACACGAGCCGCCGCAGGCGACCGATCGCATCCTGCAGGGTCGTTCCGATCTGTCGTAACGCCTCCCGGTCGATCGCTCCGGCCGGTTGGATCATCGACTCGAGGCGCATGTGCGATGCGGTCAAGAGTTGGATCGGGTCGTCGTGGATGTCACTGGCGAGGCGGGCGCGCTCCGTCTTCTCAACCGCGGCGAGCTTCCGCACCAGGCTGCGTCGGATCTCATCGCTCGCGCGTAGCCGGCGTTCGCTCTCCGACTGGCCGGCGACCTTCAACAGGATCCCCTGGGGGCCGATGGGCTTGCCGAGCCGGTTCCGGACGATGCGCGACTCCTCCCTGATCCAGACCACGCGCCCGTCGCGCGCGATCACCCTGTACTCCTCGCTCAACGGCGAGCCGTCGCGCACGTGCCGTGTC
>JALYLP010000510.1 GCA_030774195.1 Actinomycetota bacterium
GCGCCAGGCGCGTCGTGGTTCTCGCGCAAGAAGAAGCGCGGATGCTCAACCACAACTACATCGGCACCGAGCACATCCTCCTCGGCCTGATCCACGAGGGCGAGGGCGTCGCTGCGAAGGCACTCGAATCCCTGAACATCTCGCTGGAGGCCGTCCGCCAACAGGTCGAAGAGATCATCGGCCAAGGGCAGGCGGCACCCACGGGTCACATCCCGTTCACGCCTCGCGCCAAGAAGGTCCTCGAGCTGTCGCTCCGCGAGGCGCTCCAGCTCGGACACAACTACATCGGCACCGAGCACATCCTGCTCGGGTTGATCCGCGAGGGCGAAGGCGTCGCCGCCCAGGTGCTCCAGAAGCTGGGAGCAGACCTCAACCGCGTCCGTCAGACCGTGATCCAACTGCTCTCCGGGTATACCGGCGGCAAGGAGCAGGTCTCCGCCGGTGGCGGGACCGAGAGCGCGGGGCAGGGCTCTGCGGTCCTCGACCAGTTCGGGCGCAACCTGACGCAACTCGCCGGGGAGAACAAGCTCGACCCGGTCATCGGCCGTGAGAAAGAGATCGAGCGGGTCATGCAGGTCCTCTCGCGTCGCACCAAGAACAATCCGGTGCTGATCGGCGAGCCCGGCGTCGGCAAGACCGCCGTGGTCGAAGGGCTGTCGCAGTCCATCGTCAAGGGGGAGGTCCCCGAGACCCTCAAGGGCAAGCAGATCTACACGCTCGACCTCGGCGCGCTCGTCGCCGGTTCCCGCTACCGGGGCGACTTCGAGGAACGCCTGAAGAAGGTCCTCAAGGAGATCAAGACACGCGGCGACATCATCCTGTTCATCGACGAGCTCCACACGCTCGTCGGCGCCGGTGCCGCGGAGGGCGCGATCGACGCGGCCAGCATCCTCAAGCCGATGCTCGCACGCGGTGAGCTCCAGACGATCGGCGCCACCACGCGCGACGAGTACCGCAAGTACCTCGAGAAGGACGCCGCCCTCGAGCGGCGCTTCCAGCCCATCGAGGTCTCCGAGCCCACCGTGATCCACACGATCGAGATCTTGAAGGGTCTCCGCGACCGCTACGAAGCGCACCACCGGGTCACCTACACGGACGAGGCCATCGTGGCGGCCGCCAACCTCGCCGACCGCTACATCTCCGACCGGTTCCTGCCCGACAAGGCGATCGATCTGATCGACGAGGCCGGCAGCCGCATGCGGATCCGTCGTATGACCGCGCCGCCCGACGTCCGCGAGATCGACGAGAAGATCGCCGAGGTCCGCCTCAAGAAGGAATCGGCGATCGACGGGCAGGATTTCGAGCTGGCCGCGAGGCTCCGTGACGAGGAGCGTCAGTTCCAGGAGGAGCGGGTGCGCCGCGAGCAGTCATGGCGCTCGACCGAGATGGACATCCTCTCGGAGATCGACGAAGAGGAGATCGCGGAGGTGCTGTCCATCTGGACCGGCATCCCCGTGTTCAAGCTCACCGAAGAGGAGACGGAGAAGCTCCTGCGCATGGAGGACGAGATCCACAAGCGGATCATCAGCCAGCAGGACGCCATCTCCGCGGTTTCGCGCGCCATCCGTCGCACGCGGAGCGGTCTGAAGGACCCG
This sequence comes from Actinomycetota bacterium, assembly GCA_030774195.1. Classification (GTDB taxonomy): domain Bacteria; phylum Actinomycetota; class UBA4738; order UBA4738; family HRBIN12; genus AC-51. The sequence goes on from JALYLP010000510.1 coordinate 1,596, forward strand.
AAGCGCCCGACCGGGTCGTTCATCTTCCTGGGGCCTTCGGGCGTCGGGAAGACGGAGCTCTCGAAGGCCCTCGCGGAATTCCTGTTCGGCGACGAGGATGCGCTGATCCAGCTGGACATGTCCGAGTACATGGAGAAGCACACCGTCAGCCGGCTGATCGGTTCACCACCCGGCTACGTCGGGTACGAGGAGGGCGGTCAGCTCACCGAGGCCGTGCGGCGCAAGCCGTTCAGCGTGATCCTGTTCGACGAGATCGAGAAGGCCCACCCGGACGTGTTCAACACGCTCCTGCAGATCCTGGAGGACGGACGGCTCACCGACTCCCAGGGTCACACGGTCGACTTCAAGAACACGATCATCATCATGACCTCCAACCTCGGCACACGGGACATCGCGAAGGGCATCGGGATCGGCTTCACGGCAGCGCGTGACGACGCCGTGACGTACGAAAAGATGAAGGAGACGGTCCAGGAGGAGCTCAAGCGCCAGTTCCGGCCCGAGTTCCTCAACCGGATCGACGAGGTCATCGTCTTCCACAAGCTCACGATCCCCGACGTGAAGTTGATCGTCGACCTGCTGATGCGCCGCGTGGAGGAGCAGCTCAAGTCGAAGGACATCGACTTCGACCTGACCGATGCCGCGAAGTCGTTGCTCGCGGAACGCGGCTACGACCAGGCGCTCGGTGCCCGGCCGCTCCGTCGCACGATCCAACGGCTGGTCGAGGACCCGTTGTCGGACAAGATCCTCCACAAGGAGTTCCGTGCGGGCGAGACGGTGTTCGTGGACGCCGCCGGCGACGAGATCGTCTTCGAGCACGGACCCTCGATCGTGCCGCCGGACGTGCCGCCGGTGGAGCTCGCCAGCTCGCCCGAGTAGCCGGGGGTCGCTCGCTCGTCCCGTGAAGCGCGCGGCTCTCAAAGCCGAAGCCCGGTCGCAGCTCCCGTCGGGACCGGCCTTCTTCGCACAAGGAAGGGGCTGGCGCCGATGTCCGCGCCCGCCCCATCTTGGGTCGTCACGGCTAGTGGTACCGGTTGATCACGAGCTCTCCGTCTAGGAGCCACTGTGGCCCGTTCATGTCGGTCGT
>JALYLP010000511.1 GCA_030774195.1 Actinomycetota bacterium
GGTCGGTGAAGGTCAACCTCGCGTTGTCCGGGCTCCCCGCCTTCCCGACCTGGGACCAGGAGGGCTCGGTGCACGCGGGTCTGACTGCCATCTCGCCCTCCATGGAGTACCTCGAACGCGCCTTCGACGACGCGAAGTACGGCAAGCCGTCACAGCATCCCTACGCCGAGCTGGTGTTCCCGACCGCGCTGCAGCCCGAAGGGCTCGCGCCGCGCGGCAAGCATGTGTTGCTCGCGTTCACGCAGTACCTGCCGTTCGACGCCCCGAACACTGCTCGGACGCGCGATGCATGGGCGAAGAAAGTGATCGCGGCCGTTGCGGACTACGCGCCGTCGCTGGCGTCGCTGGTGGAGCACGTCGAGGTGCTCACGCCGAAGGATCTGGAGGACCGGTTCGGTCTGCTCGGAGGGAACATCATGCAGGGCGAGATCACGCCGGACCAACTCTTCTCGTTCCGGCCGATCCCCTTCTACGGCGACTACCGGACCCCGATCCGGAACCTATATCTCTGCGGCGCGGGAACCCACCCCGGTGGAGGGGTGATGGGCGTCCCGGGTCGCAACGCCTCGACCGTGATCCTCAAGGACGCCCGGCGCGACCGGGTGATCGATCGAGCGCGACAGCTGGTCGCGTGGGGATGAGCGTGGGCGGCTGGTGGGAGGAGATGTTCGAGCTCCCCGCATGGCAAGCGGTCCAGCTCGGATGGGAGTCGCTCGAGGACGCCGACCACCAGGTCGACCTGATCGTGCGCGCGACCGGGTTGCAGGCCGGGATGCGGGTCCTGGACGTGCCGTGCGGCACCGGACGGATCGCGAAGCGCCTGGCGGGACGGGGGCTCGACGTCGTGGGCGTGGACATCACGGACCGGTTCCTCGACGAGGCTCGGGCCGCCGGCGTCGCCGTCGAACGCGCGGACATGCGCGAGCTGCCGTTCGAAGACGCGTTCGACGTCGCGATCTGCATGTGGGGGTCGTTCGGCTACTTCGACGACGACGGCAACTTCGCGCAGGCGCGGGCCGCCTGCACGGCGTTGAAGCCAGGAGGCCGCTACCTGATCGACACGCTCTGCGCCGAGGCGCTCCTGCCTGTGTTCCGCGAGCGCGATTGGTTCGAGGCCGGGGAGACGTTCGTCCTCGAACACCGTGCGCACGTGGTCGGTACCGGCCGGGTCGAAACTCGATGGACGTTCCTCCGTGGAGCGGAGCGGCAGGAGCAGACGACGTCGATCCGCGTGTACACGCTCCCCGAGCTGACCGAGTTGCTCCGTGCGGCCGGTTTCAGCGCGTTCTCGGCGTTCGATGACGAGCTCGCGCCGTTCGATCTCGGGTCGCGGCGCCTCTGGTTGGTCGCGACGCGCTGAAGTTTGAGCGAACCGCTAGGCGACGGTCCACCCGTCGACGGCCACCGCGGTGCCGGACCCGTTCTTCCCGGGAAGACCGAGGACGACGACCCTGACGGTGTGCACCCGGTCGGCCAGGCCGCCGACGGTCCTCGCGACCCCGAACGTAGTGCTGACGGCCGATAGATCGATCCGACGCCGCAGCGTCCCGTCGACCCAGATCTCCGCTCGGCCGAAGCGCGGCCCGGTCGCGGTCGTGATCGTCACCGCCGAGCCGCGGAATCGGAACGACGCTCGCGCGCCGGCCACGCCGCTCGCGACGTACCTCCCGTCTGCCGCCGAGGCCGTGGTCTCCGCGCCCCATCGAGCCGCCGCGCCGGCCGGGGTGCGGCGGGTCCCGTTGGCGTCGGCGATCGCATCGACCCCCGTCCCGACGGCCGCCGGTGACGGGGACCGGCCGCGACGACGCTCACCTGCAGTGTGTGCGCCCCGTGTCCCGCTCCGGTGAAGGTCCGAGGCACCAGGGCGAACGACGGACGGTACCGGTCGATCGTCGTTCGGTACCTGCCGTCGATCTCGATCCTGGCGCGACCGAACGTTGGTCCGGCGACCGTCCAGAGGGTGACGTCGGGACCCGAGAACGCGAAGGTGATGGAAGCCCCGACCCGGCGCTCCCACCGGTACGACCCGCCCATCGCCCGGGGGTCGTCGCGCGCTCCCCATGCGAACGAGGATCCCGGCGCCTCCTCCGGGACGACGGTCGCCGCGCGGAAGCTCGCGGTCGTCTTCGGCAGAGGGTTCGAGGCTCGGTCGACGATCGCCGGCGTCACGCCGTTCGGGTTCGCCACGACGACGTAGGACTGACCGGCGAGCAGCGGAGACGCGGGACGGAGCTCCGCGCTCAGGACCAGGTCCTTCGAACAGGACACCTTCGCTCCGTCTCCGTCCCGGCACGTGAGCGATGCCGCCACCGCGGCGCCACCGGCGGCCCGAAGCGCGACGTTGTCGGTATCGAGCCGGTGAACCGGCTCGCTGAACGCGATGCGGACCGGGCCGGCGAGCGATGCGGGCGTGGTGATCGCAGCGGACGGAGGCCCGAGATCCGTGAACGATGCGGTCACGGATCTCGGCTGATCAAGCGTGACCGTGCATGCATTGGGGTCGAGCCCCACGCAATCCCCGCTCCACGCGTCGAACTCGCTCGCCCCGTCCGGTGTTGCCGTGAGCGAGACGCTCGACCCCGCCGGGAAGGCGCGGGAACAGGTGCTCGCGCATGAGATGCCGGCGGGGGAGGAGCCGACGATCCCGCCGCCCGGACCGGACACGGTCGTGGACAGCGGATACCCGAACGTTGCCGTGACGGTCTTCCTGCCGAGCGTCGTGATCGAGCAGGTC
>JALYLP010000512.1 GCA_030774195.1 Actinomycetota bacterium
CTCGTGAGTGAGCCGCGACACCTCGCGCCGGATCTCCTCGGGATCGGTCATGTCCTGCTGGAACGTGCGCTCGCGGCCGTGGCCGCGCGCCACGTGCGGCGCATCGCTGACCTCGGCGTCGTCCTCGCCGGTCCCCAGCCGCCGGATCCATGGCCCGGTGTTCGGGCCGAACTCCGCGGCCATCATCGCCTCGTCTGCAGCCGCCAGCTGTTCCACGCGGCGTATCCCCAACGCCTCGAGCTTCCGTGACGTCTTTGTACCGATGCCCCAGAGCGCCTGGGTCGGCTGTGGGCCCATCACGTCCATCCAGTTCGACGCCGTGAGCACGAACACGCCGCGCGGCTTCGCGAACCCGCTCGCGAGCTTGGCCCGATGCTTCGAGTCGCCGACGCCGATCGAGCACCAGAGCTTCGTCCGGTCCAGCACACGTGCCTGCACCTCATAGGCGAGTGCCTCGGCGTCATCCGAGGTCACGCCCATGAACGCCTCGTCCCACCCGAGCACCTGCACGACGGCGGGGAAGGAGCGAAGCACGTCCATCACGCCGCGCGACGCCTCCAGATACGCCGGCGCGTCCACCGGCAGGAACACGGCCTCAGGGATCCGCTTGTACGCCGTCCGCAGCGGCATCGCCGACCCGACGCCGAACCGGCGCGCGACGTAGTTCGCGGTCGAGACGACCCCGCGTTTCGTCGGGTCGCCGTCGCCACCGACGATCACGGGCTTGTCGGCGAGCTCGGGATGACGCAGCACCTCGACGGCCGCGATGAACTCGTCGAGGTCGACGTGCAGGACCCAGCGCGTCACGAGCTCAACAGGTCAGGTGGAGCGCGGCCGCGGTCTTCGCAGGGTCGAGCTCGGCGAACCTCGCCACCGCCCGATCCGTCGGCAGGCATTCGACCTCGACGCCTCGCTCCTTCAAGCGGTCGAAAACGTCCGGATCCGGCCGCATCCGCTGGTCTGCGCCGGTGCCGACGACCAGTCGCTCAGGGAGCTCGGCGGCCACATCCTCCAGGTCGACCCAGGCGAGCTGGTGGCCCTCCCGCCGCCACCAGTTCTCGACCACGCGACCGGGCAGGACGATCACGTCGCGCGTGATCTCCCGGCCGTCGACCGTCACGAGACCGAAGCGATATCCGGCGATCCGATCCACCTACGCGGAGAGACGCCAGACACGACCGCCCTGCGAGAGGTCGTTGCCGAACGTACCGGTCACGTACGCGCCGGCCCCGAACCGAGTCGTGACTCCCGTTCCGTTGAGGTACCTGGACGCGCCGTCGAGCGAGACCGCGCCCAGGCGAACCCCGCCGGGCCCGAACCGACGGACGAACAGGTCGAGGCCCTTGTTGGGGACCGTCCGGCGCGTGCCGACCACCCACGTGGCGCCGGACCCGTCGATCGCGATGTTCATGGGCTCAGCGGCGTGCGGGTTCTTCTTGTCCCACTGCCGGGACCAGACGGGCGACCCTCCGGTCGTGAAGCGGCCGAGCCATGCGTCGGTCGGGGGGAATGAGCCCCACCGAACGCTGGAGCCGTGGACGCCGGCGGTGACCATCACGGCGTTCCCTCGAACGGCGACGGTGACCGGAGCCTCGAGGCTGGGCATCGAAACGCCCACCCGACGCGACCAGAGCACGCTGCCGCTCGACGTCAGCTTCCAGAGGACCGGCGTGCCGGCGATCCGCGAGGTCTCGTGCAGGATGGGCTTGGTGGCCCCCCAGCCCGCAACGAACATGTTGCCGAACGCTCCCATCGAGATCCCGGTCGCGGCGTCGAACCAGGCGTGCGGGGTCGGGGCGGGCGGCTCGACGTTGGTCCGCCAGGTGGGATGAGCGGTCGTGTCGAGCGCCTGCACGAATCCGTCCTGGTAGAGATCGGCGCAGCATCCGTGCTTGAACCCGGTCACGACGATCTGGCTGCCGGTCGCGGCGATGTCGGTGACCGACTCGGCGATGCTGCACGGCCAACCAGGCGTGACGTATCGGTGGACCAGCGTGCCGTTCGGCCGGTTGACCTGAACGAACCAGCCGTTGCCCTCGCACTGCCCCTGGACGACCCCCGTCCAGACCACGTTGCCGTTCGGCATGAGATCGACCGCGATCGCGTTGGTGCTGGCGTGCGGGTCCGGCAACCAGGACCGACTCCAGCGCGTGACGCCGGTGGGAGATAGCTTCGCGACGAATGCTGCCGCCGTGATCGACCGGCGACGGTCCCCGACGATGTAGATCGAACCGTCCGGGGCCGCGACGACCTCCTTGAGACGGATCCCTCGGTCGACGTGCCAACCGACCTGGATCGCGGCAGCAGCGGGCGTTGCGGCAGTTACGAGGAGCGCGAGACAGATGATGGGCAAGGTCCAACGGCGCATCGGTCACCCCCGGCGGTCGGTTGACGCGAGCGTAACCCACCGTGGTCTTGCGGGTTTCCCCGAGCATGGAAAGGACCTGGGCGGGAGCCCAGATCCTTTCCGGGGGAAGGGCGATGGTGCGGCGGTGGCTTACAGGTCGTAGTACAGGGCGAACTCGTGCGGATGCGGACGCAGCCGCACGGCGTCCAGCTCGTGCGTTCGCTTGTACTCGATCCAGGTATCGATCACGTCCTGGGTGAACACCCCGCCCTCGAGGAGCCACTGGTGGTCGGACTCGAGCGCGTCCAGGACCTCCTCCAAGGACCCCGGGACCTGCTTGACGTGCGCCTTCTCCTCGGGCGGCAGGTCGTAGAGGTCCTTGTCCATGGGCTCGGGCGGCTCGAGCTTGTTCTTGATGCCGTCGAGACCCGCCAGGAGCATCGCGCTGAACGCCAGGTACGGGTTGCAGGTCGGGTCCGGCGTCCGGAACTCCAGCCGCTTCGTCGCCGGGTGCTTGCTGAACACCGGGATCCGGATGCAGGCCGAGCGGTTCCGCTGCGAGTACACGAGGTTGATCGGCGCCTCGTAGCCCGGGACGAGCCGGCGGTACGAGTTCGTCGTCGGGTTCGTGAACGCGAGCAACGAGTTCGCGTGCGCGAGCAGCCCGCCGATGTACCAGCGCGCCATGTCGCTGATCCCCGCGTAGTTGACTTCGTCCCAGAACAGGTTCTCGTCATCGGCCCACAGCGACTGGTGCGTGTGCATGCCCGACCCGTTGTCCATGAATAGTGGTTTCGGCATGAATGTGACGGTCTTGCCCTCGGCGTAGGCGGTGTTCTTGACGATGTACTTGTACTTGAGGACGTTGTCCGCGGTCTTGAGCAACGTGTCGTAGCGCATGTCGATCTCGGCCTGGCCGGCGGTGCCGACCTCGTGGTGGTGCACCTCGATCTTGATGCCGACCTTCTCGAGATTGAGCACCATCTCCGAGCGCAGGTCCTGGTACTTGTCCATCGGAGGGACGGGGAAGTAGCCCTCCTTGTAACGAGGCTTGTAGCCGAGGTTCGGCGAGTCGCCGTCGCGCTCGCGGCCCGAGTTCCACACACCTTCGATCGCATCGATGTGGTAGTAGCCCTCGTGCTGGTTCTGATCGAACCGGATCGAGTCGAAGATGTAGAACTCGGCCTCGGGACCCCAGAACGAGGTGTCCGCGATCCCCGTCTGCTTCAGGTAGAGCTCGGCCTTCTTCGCGATGTAGCGAGGATCGCGGCTGTACATCTCGCCGGTCACCGGGTCCTTCACGAAGCAGTTGATGTTGATCGTCGCGTGCCTCGTGAACGGATCCATGTACGCGGTGTCCGGATCGGGCACGAGGAGCATGTCCGACTCCTGGATCTCCTGGAAGCCGCGGATCG
>JALYLP010000513.1 GCA_030774195.1 Actinomycetota bacterium
GGACGGCGCTGCCTTGGTCGGCCTGGCACTGGCCGCCGTCGGACTCCTGTTGCACGAGTTCGCCGGGCTGAAGAACGCGGATGCGATCGCCGCGCTGCTGATCGGGCTCCTCCTCGCGGCAACCGCGTTCGGTCTTGCCCGCCCGCTCGCCGACCTGTTGATCGGTCGATCGATGCTTCCCGCTCGATTGGAGCGGGTCTACGCCATCATCGAACGTTCACCAAGCATCGACGAGGTGCTGAGCGTGCAAGCCGTCTACGGTGCGCCACAGGAGGTGATCGTGGCCGCGAAGGTGCACCCCGCCCCGGGGAAGACGGCCGACGAGCTCGCGAGCGCGCTCGATGACATCGACCACACGTTGCGACAGGAGCTGCCCGAGATCGCGGAGGTCTTCATCGACCTGACCTCGCACCGGGTGAGCTCCCCTGGCGAAGACGGATGAGGCGTGCCCGGGATCCGCGGGACGTCTACGCCGGAGCGCCCTCGAGGAACCGGTCGTAGCCGGCGAGGTCCTCACCCATCGTCCAGACCTCCACGACCTGGCCGTCCAGGAGATGGAAGACCTGGCCGATCCTGTCTTCGAAGGTCTCGCCGTTGTCGTTGCGACGCCAGCGGATGGTCGACAGCGCGACCACGTGGTCATCCGAGGCGACGATGTCGTGCATCTCGAACTCCGGCAGCGCGATCTGGACGCTCTTCGCGAAGAAACCGAGGACGCTTTCGCGACCACGGTAGTCGCCCGACGTCACGTTGTGACCGGGGACATGCCACACGACGTTCTCGTGCAGATGTTCGTTCAGCCACTCCATGTCACCCGCGATGAAGGCCTCGTATCCCCTTCGAACAAGCTCGGCATCCTCGTGTGCGGGCATGACTCCTCCTCGTGGGTCCGGTCGCAGCGAAGCCTACGGCGGATGCTGGCAACGCGACCCTCTACATCGGGCTGACGAGCTGGAAGTAGTTGGAGTCCGGATCGGAGAACGTCGCGATCCACATCTCTGATCCGTCGTCGCCCGGGTGGTACGGCTCCTGGATCACGGTCGCGCCGGCAGCCTTGAGCTTCTCGAAGTCACCCTTCACGTCGGCGCTCTCGATGTTCCAGATCAACCGGCCCGGCTGGGTGTTCCTCCCCATCACCTGATCGTGTGGTCCGACGGTGATCCCGCCGGTCCCGATCTGCCAACCCGTGTATCCGCCGTCCTCCCAGCCGGGCTTGCCGAACAGCTTCGTGTAGTAGTCCGCCAGGGTCTGTGGGGCCTCGGACCCGATCAGGATGCTGTTCAGGTTCATGCTGCCTCCTCCTATCGCTGGGTTCGTACCTCCAGCATCCCATCGTGTCACCCTTCGAACCAACCGCCGGCCTCCACCTCAGGGGTTGCTCGCTACGGACCGATGACTCTGGGGGAGTGCCGGCCGCGGCGTGGGTCCGCCCGGCGCCGACGCCCATGCAAACAACCGACGAGCACGACGGTTCCCCGCTGGAGGGTGGCCAGGACGTCCAGCGCGCGGAGGCACGCGAGGAGCAGTTCCGCACGCTCGCCGAGAGCATCCCGGGGGTTGCGACCTTCCTGGACCGGATCGTGGACGATCCGGGCCACTCGATCCCCGTCTACATCAGCCCACAGATCGAACAGATGCTTGGCTACCCACTCAGCGAATGGCTCGACGAGAGCGAGCTCTGGCTGCGGATCCTTCACCCCGAGGACCGCGGTCGGCTCGTCGCGGCGGACGAGAACGCACGCAAGCACAAGCTGACCTTGAGCGAGGAGTACCGGCTGCTCCATCGTGACGGTCATGCCGTATGGGTGAGCGAGCGAGCGGCGGTCGTTCCGGACGTGTCGACGGGAACGCTCTACTGGCAAGGGGGCATGGTCGACATCACGAAGCGGAAGCGGGCCGAACAAGCGATGGCCGACAGCGAGCTCAAGTTCCGCACCCTCTTCGACGCGGCAGCGATCGGCGTCTTCACCCTCGCCCTGGACGGCCGGATCACCGAAGCGAACGCGACCATCGAGTGGCTGGGGCGATACGACGAAGGAGCGTTGAGCGGTATCCCGCTCGCGGATCTGGTGGATCCGGACGACGAGGAGATCCTCGACGAGCTCGCCGAGCTGCGGGCGGGCCACCGCGATCGCTGCCGAGCGGAGCATCGTTTCCGCCGCAAGGACGGGTCGTTCCTGTGGTGCCGCACCGTGGTCACGTTGGTGCGCGGACCGGACCTCCTGCCGCTCTACGCCATGGGGATGCTCGAGGACATCAGCGCTCGGAAGCTCGTCGAGGACGAGCTGTTGCACCGGGCGGTCCACGATGTCCTGACTGGACTGCCGAACCGACAGCTGCTACTGGAC
>JALYLP010000514.1 GCA_030774195.1 Actinomycetota bacterium
AGGCCACGCCCTCGGGCGTGCGGTAGTTCGCCCGGATGATGGTGGTGTTCCGGCCGCTCCCTCCGGCCCCGATGTAGCTGCGCTCGAGCACCGCGATCTTCTTGGCACCGCGTTTCGCGAGCTCGTATGCGATCGCCAGGCCGTGTGCCCCTCCGCCCACGATGACGACGTCGTAGGCCTTCTTCAGCTCGTGGCGGCGCCACATGCGCCACGGCCGGAAGTAGCGGATCGGGTGCATCAGCGCCACCCCTCCGCGCGCAGCACGTTCCAGCCCACGGGACGTCCGCCGAGGCGCCCAACGACACGGGACACCGTCTCCCACACGTAGCGGCCGTACTCGGCGGCCACGAACAGCTCCAGCGTCGGACGCTCCCCCGGTGGGCGGAGAACAACCGCTCGCACCTCCGCGAACGGCGCTCCCGTCGCCTCACCGGAACCGAGGGTCGCCGGATCCCATGAGGTCAGCCGGGCGCACAGATCGGCGAGTCCGGGTCCCGCCACCGCGAGTCCGGCATAGGCGTGCGTGACATCGGCGACCAGCACGCTCGATCCACGTGTCTCTTCCTGCATCGTCGACACCAACTCCGCCTCGGCGCCGGGATCGGTGAACACGAGCGCCCAGTCATCCGTGATCCGCGCCAGGATCCCTCCTGCGGCCCGTTGCAACGGGCCGTCGATCGCCCCGCGGACGTCGACCTTTCCCAGAGGGGTGATGTCGGTCATCCCCACGGCCTCACGCAGCGCGCTCCGCTCCGCCGCCTCGTCGCCGTAGGAGGTCACGACCTCCCAGCCCGCCCTCGGTTCGAGGCGCGCGCCGAGGCCCGCGTGCACGGCGGCCATGGGCGAACGGCGGACGGCGATACTCACGAACGCAGCCTCGATCCCTCGGGGTCGTATGAGGGCTTGAGCGCGACCGACGCGCGCTGCCGATGCTCCCCCGAACGGATCTCGAACTCCGTGCCGTCGTTGGCCCAGGCAGCCGGGACCCAGGCGAGCCCGACGATGCAGCCGGCGGCCTCGCTCCGGCGTGCCGACGTAACACGCCCGACCCACACCCCGTCGTGAACGATCGCGGAGCCCTCGGGCGGCAGCCATGTCCCCGTACTGGTGAACCCCACGAGGCGCTCGGCCGGGCCGGCCCGCTTCAGGTCCTCCAGCGAGCGTTTCCCGAGGAAGTCTGATTTCTCCTCCTTGACCATCCAGCCGAGGCCCACCTCGAAGGGATCCGACTCGGCGTCGGTGTCCTGACCCACCAGGATGTGATGCTTCTCGAGGCGGAGGATGCGCTGGGCCTCGAGGCCGAACGGACGGATGTGGAACTCCCGCCCCGCCTCCATGATCGTGTCCCACACATGCTCGCCGTACATCGACGGGGTATGGATCTCGTATCCGAGCTCTCCGACGAATCCCACCCGGAGGACGATCGACGGGACGTCGGCAACCGTCATCCTGGTCACCGACAGGTAGGGGACCGCCTTCGAGGACACATCATCGTGCGTGATCCGCTCCATGACCGTGCGTGCGTCGGGCCCCGCGACGTTCACCGCCGCGAAGCCGCCGGTGATGTTCAAGATGCGGACGTCGTATCGCCAGTCCGCGAGCCACCACGTGATCCAACGCTCGATCGCGCTCGTGTTTCCCGTCGTCACCGTCACGAAGAACTCGTCGTCGCTCAACCGGCACACCGCGCCGTCATCGACGATGACGCCCTCGTCGTTGAGCATGACCCCGTACCGGACCTTGCCGACCGCCAGATCCGCGAAGCGGTTCGGGTACAGGCGCTCGAGCAGGTCGACCGTTCCGGGGCCGCTGACGAGGAACTTGCCCAGCGAGCTGACGTCGATCAGCCCGACGCGCGTGCGGACCGCCCGCACCTCCTCCTCGGGGGTCGTGTAGTGGTGCGGTCGCCGCCAATCCCCCGCCCACATGAACGTTGCTCCGGCCGCGACGTTGCGGTCGTGGATCGGCGTCTCCTTCCGGGGCGTGCGGCGGGCACCGGCAAGGGAGGCCATCTCGACGGGCGCCCACGGGGGCCGGGCCGTCGTGGGCTTGGTCTCCGCGAGCGACCGGCCCGTCGCCCTGCCGCACAGCCGCTGGGAGGAGAGCATGCACGCCTTGCCCTGACAGGGACCCATGGTGATGGTCGTGTACCGCTTCAGGAGCTCCATCGAGTCGAACCCCTCGGCGACGGCGGTCTTGAGCTCCTTGTCGGTCACGTCCATGCACACGCAGGCGAACTGCTTGCCGGGTCCCGAACCGACCTCCGGAGGAAGGACGACGGGATCGCCCTCCAGCGCCGCCTCGGCTCGAAGCCGGTTGACCCGGTCGCCGGTATCCGCCCTCCCGTGTCCCGTGGCGGCCGCCGATTCGATGCCGGCCAGCCGGCCCTGCGCAACGGCCGCGGCAAGAGAGCCGGCACCTGCGGCTCCGCCGACGGCGTGAACGCTCGAGGGCAGGCGCACGGGAAGGAACGCCTGCATCCGATCGTCGAACTCGACGACGGCTCCCGTCATGGACAGGAGATTGGTGGACGGCGAGGAGAAACCCGCCATCACGACCAGATCGCATTCGATCTTCTGCCCGGAGGAGGCACCCGGTGGCCCGACGGTGACCGAGGTCACATGTCGCTTGCCCGAGGCGGCCAGGATGGTCGAGCCCGCGAGGACGCGGATCCCGTCGATGGGGGGCGCGTCCGGACGAAGGTCGGCGACGATGACGGCCGTGCCGGCTTCGCGCAGGGTGCTGGCCGTCGCGGCACCCGCGTCGCTCGCCGTCAGGACGACGGCTCGGCGACCGGGCGAAACCCGGAACCGGTTGACGAGGAGCTCCGCCGCCGATGAGAGCATCACCCCGGGGAGATCGTTGCCCGGGAACACGGCCGGCTGCTCGACCGCTCCGGTGGCGAAGATCAGGTGCCGGGCCCGGATCCGGTAGAGACGC
>JALYLP010000515.1 GCA_030774195.1 Actinomycetota bacterium
GACGACTACCTCACGAAGCCGTTCTCGTTCGAGGAGCTGAACGCTCGCATCCGGGCCCTGCTCCGCAGAGGAACGGAGGAGCGCCCCGCCGTGCTCGAGGTGGGAGACGTGAGCCTCGACCCGGCGCGTCACGACGCCAACCGCGCCGGGCGCTCCCTGGAGCTCACGGCGAAGGAGTTCTCGTTGCTCGAGTACCTGATGCGGCATCCGGGGATCGCACTCACCCGGACGTCGTTGATCGAGCACGTGTGGGACTTCGCCTACGAGGGGGACTCGAACGTCGTCGACGTCCATGTCCGCAATCTGAGGATCAAGATGGAGCGGGCTCCCGGAACGACGACGATCGAAACTGTGCGAGGGGTGGGATATCGGCTCCGCAATGGATCGCTGGACGAGACTGCCGACTAGGGTCCGCCTGACGCTAGCGTTCGCGCTCGGAACGGCGGTGGTGATCGCCACGTTCGGCGTCTTCGTCTACGCCAGCACGGGAGGCGACCTCCTCGCCGCCGCCGACGCCGGCCTCCGGTCGCGCGCGGAGGTCATCGCCGCCGACGTCCGGGCCAACGGACCCTCGGTCGCGAGCGTCGGCGCGCAACTGATCGAGCCCGACGAGGCTTTCGCTCAGGTCGCGAGCTCTTCGGGGACGATCGAACAGTCGAGCGCCATCATCAAGGGAACGCCGTTGCTGCCGGCGTCGACCATCCGTGCGGTGACCCATCCGACGTTCTTCGACCGCCAAATCCCGGGCATCGACAACACCACGCGGGTGATCGCCGTTCCGGTCGACGCTCCCGACGGGCGGGAGTTCGTGCTCGTCGGTTCCTCACTCCAGGACCGCAAGGACGAGTTGATCCAGCTCGCCGCGACGCTCTCGATCGGAGGTGTCGTCGCCCTCCTTGTGCTCGCGATGGCCGGATGGCTGCTCGCGGGGGCGCTCCTCCGCCCGGTCGAGCGGATGCGAAGTGAGGCAGCGGTCATCACGTCGAGCGACCTCGGTTCGCGGCTGTCGCTCCCGACCGCGCAAGACGAGATCACGCGACTCGGGACCACGCTGAACGCCATGCTCGATCGGATCCAGGAATCCTTCGAGCACGAGCGGAGATTCGTGAACAACGCGAGCCACGAGCTGCGGACGCCGGTCGCCATCCTGAAGGCTGAGCTCGACCTCGCGCTGACCCGAGCCCGAACCCCGCACGAGCTCGAGGCGGCGCTGCGGAGCGCCTCGGAGGAGACGGATCACCTCGCCCGGCTCGCGGAGGACCTGCTCGTTCTCTCCCGTGCACACGGGGGACGGCTCTCGATCCATCGCTCGGAGGTCCTGCTGCCGGAACTCCTCGAGGAGGTCGCGCGACACTTCGAGCCGCGAGCGGCCAGCGCCGGGGTGCGGATCGAGGTGGACGCTCCGCCGGGGTCCGCGTCGCTCGATCCGGTCCGGATGCGCCAGGCGCTCGACGACCTCCTCGACAACGCGGTTCGGCACACGCCGCTCGGCGGAACGATCCGGCTCTGCGCTTCGCAGCACGACGGGGTGGTTCTGCTGAGGGTCGAGGACTCGGGCCGTGGGTTCTCTGCCGAGTTCCTCCCGCACGCGTTCGAGCCGTTCTCCCGCAATGCCGCCGACAAAGACGGAGCGGGTCTCGGACTCGCGATCGTTCGCGCGATCGCACAGGCACACGGAGGCACGGCCGAGGTCGCCAACCGCGCAGAGGGCGGCGGCGCCGTAACGATCGCCATCGGCGAGAACGCCTGAGATCTTCGACGACCTCCACTCCTTCACCGGGGCTTCATCGGTCGTTCCGCATGCTGCTCGCCATCCCCTATGAAAGAAGGAGGGATGGCAATGAAGAGGAAGTTGCTTGCCGCGCTCGCGGCAACGTCGCTCGTCGTCACGATGGGCATGACCATCGCGCACGCGGGCTCTGCCCCCGCCGGATCGTCCGGCTCCGGATACGAGCCCAAGCTCGATCCGTCGCACTTCGTCTCGAAGATCGACAACCCGTACTACCCGCTGCCGGTGGGACGGACGTTGATCTATCGGGGCGTGCGGGACGGCGTCACGCAGACGGATACCGTGCACGTCACCAACCAGACGAAGGTGATCGAGGGCATCACGACGACCGTGGTGAGTGACGTGGCCACGCACCGCAGCCGGCTCCTCGAGTCGACCACTACTATGCCCAGGACGACCAGGGCACCGTGTGGTACC
>JALYLP010000516.1 GCA_030774195.1 Actinomycetota bacterium
GCCCGATCCCCGCTCTCACGGTATGAGGGGGAAACTACGGGAACCGTGATCACCGACGTCGAGTCGGGGCCGCCGCCGGCCCAGCCCACCCGAAGCGCCGAGCCGCTCCTGCGCCTGCGCGGGATCAACAAGAACTTCGGGCCCGTGCAAGCGCTCGTAGGCGTCGACCTCGACGTGCCGTCCGGCCAGGTCACCGCGCTCGCCGGCGACAACGGCGCCGGGAAGTCGGTGTTGATCAAGTGCATCGCCGGGATCCACGCTCCGGAGAGCGGTCAGATCTCGTGGGAGGGGGATCCCGTTCACATCCGGACGCCCCGCGAAGCCGCCGCTCTCGGGATCGAGACCGTGTATCAAGACCTGGCGCTCTGCGACAACCTCGACATCGTCCAGAACATGTTCCTCGGACGCGAACGTGCACGGCGGTTCGCGCTGGACGAGGAAGATATGGAGACCTCCGCGCGCGACACCCTCGCGCAGCTGAGGGTGACAACGGTCCGTTCGATCCGCCAACCGGTCGCCTCGCTGTCGGGCGGCCAGCGGCAGTCGGTCGCCATCGCGAAGGCCGTCCTCTGGGAAGCGAAGCTCGTGATCATGGATGAGCCGACGGCCGCCCTCGGCGTGACCCAGACGGCGAACGTGCTCGAGCTCGTCCGCCGGCTGGCGGACCAGGGTCACGCGGTGTTGATGGTCTCCCACAACCTGAACGACGTCTTCCAGGTCGCGGATCAGGTCGCGGTCCTGTACTTGGGCAGGATGGTCGCCGTGCGTCCGACCGCCGAGGTCGACCGCCAGATCGTCGTCGACCTCATGACGAGCGGTGCCTCGACCCGCGTCGCGGACCCTCGGCCCTCCAAGGAGTCCTGACGTGGCCAAGGTCGACGAACCGGCGTCCTCCGCTGGGCCGGTCCAGCAAGCCGAGGAGCTGACGCAGGCGGCCGAGGCCCGGGCCCAGCTCGCCGTTTCGCCGGAGCTGGTCGCCGGGTCGGTCCCCGAGTATCTCCGCGCGTCGCTCTCTCGGATCCGCGCGGGCCAGGTCGGCATCCTTCCCGTCGTCGGCGGCTTGTTGCTCGTCTCCGTACTCTTCCAATCGCTCAACGGCCAATTCCTCACGGCGGGGAACCTCGTCAATCTGCTCGTCCAGGCCGCGGTCTTCAGTGTCCTCGCGATGGGCGAGATCTACGCCTTGCTGCTCGGGGAGATCGATCTGTCGATCGGCTTCGTTGCCGGCCTGGGTGGCGTCGTGCTGGCGGAGCTGCTCAAGCCATCCGGGCTCGACTGGCCGTGGTGGGCCGCGATCCTGGTGGCCCTGCTGGTCTGCGCCGCCATCGGGGTCCTGCAGGGCTCGCTTATCACGCGCGTGGGCCTGCCGTCGTTCGTGGTGACGCTCGCTGGGTTGCTCTTCTGGGAGGGCGTGATGCTGAAGATCCTGGGGAACGGCGGGTCGGTACTGATCAGCGACACCATCGTGAACGACATCGCCAGCGGCAACCTGAGTCCGATCGCCGGCTGGGTGGTGATGCTCGTGATCGTTGGGTTCCTCGGCGTGCTCACGTGGCGGCGCGACGCGCGGCGTCGTGCCGCCGGCCTGGTGGCGCCCCCGCGGGGGCTCACGGCGCTGAAGATCGGCGGGGGCCTGTTGGGTGGCATCGTCATCGTGCTCATCTGCAACACGGACCGCGGCCGGATCCTGCCGATCCAAGGGGTCCCGTGGGTCGTCCTGTTGGTGTTCGGCATCCTGGCGGCATGGACGTTCGTCCTGGGGCGCACCCGGTTCGGCCGGTACGTGTACGCGATCGGAGGGAACGCCGAGGCGGCACGTCGCGCCGGGGTGAACCTGGCTCTGATCCGGACGGTCGCGTTCACGCTCTGCTCGTTCACCGCCGGGATGGCCGGGGTCATCTACGCGTCTCGGCTCCGCTCGATCTCCACCGCTTTCGATCAGACGCTCGTGTTATACGCCGTGGCCGCCGCGGTGATCGGCGGGACGAGCCTGTTCGGTGGACGCGGCAAGGCGCTGCACGGGGTCCTCGGCGGGGTCGTCATCGCAGGGATCGCCAACGGGATGGGACTCCTGGAGTTTAGCGCTGCCTCGCAGTACATGGTCACCGCGCTGGTGCTGCTCATCGCCGTCACGATCGATGCGCTCACGCGTCGCGGTCGGGTCGCGGGGACGTGATGGTCGAGCTTGGACCGGGAGACCCCGCGCCGGGCTTCGCGCTCCGGAACCAGAGCGGCCAGGTCGTCCGACTGGAGGACTACCGGGGGAAGAAGCTGCTCGTCTACTTCTATCCGGAGGCGGACACGCCTGGTTGCACGACGCAATCCTGCGATCTCCGGGATCACCGTCAGGACCTGGGAGCGATCGGCGTGGACGTGGTGGGGATCTCGCCCGACGACCCCGACAAGCAGCTCGCGTTCGACCGGAAGTACGGGTTGGGCTTTCCGCTGCTGGCCGATGAGGACCACGCCGTCGCAGACGCGTGGGG
Source organism: Actinomycetota bacterium (assembly GCA_030774195.1). Lineage (GTDB taxonomy): Bacteria > Actinomycetota > UBA4738 > UBA4738 > HRBIN12 > AC-51. The sequence goes on from JALYLP010000516.1 coordinate 2,487, forward strand.
GACCTGGGGACCGAAGACGCGCGGAGGCGTGACCGTCGAGGGCATCATCCGGTCCTCCTTCCTGGTGGACGAGCAAGGGAACATCGAGCGAGCGTGGTACGGGGTCACTCCGAAGGACACGGTGCCGAACGCCCTCTCGGCGTTGTCGAGCGGATAGGGGCAGGCCGGGAGGAGACCGTCGTGGACCGATGGGTCGTGTTCCTTCACGTCGCTATCGCCTTCTGGTTCGTGGGCGGGCTGATCGGCCGAACATTGACGCTCGCGCGGGCGAGATCGAGCGAGGACATCGACGCGGTCTCGCTCCTGACGGAGCTGGCGGGTCGCTTCGAGAACCTGATGGTGATCCCGGGATCGATCGCCGTATTCGTTGCAGGGCTCCTGGCGGCGTGGGCGGAGGGCATCCCGCTCTGGGGACCAGGCAGCGGTTGGCTTGCGCTGGCGTTGATCCTGTTCCTCAGCACCTTGCCGCTGGTCCCCCTGATCTTCCTCCCGCGCGGGAAGGTTTTCGGAGCCGCGCTCGCCGATGCGCAAGCGCAAGGGAAGGTCACCCCGGCGCTCACCGAGGCGTTCCACGATCCGGCCGTGGCGTTCGCGCGGAACTACGAGACGGTCGCTATCGCCGTCATCGTGGCGCTCATGGTCGTGAAGCCCTTCTCAACGTTCCGACCGCCGGCGTGGCGGCTATCGATCGCGGCCCGCGAAGCGGTCCGCGATCGCCCGGGCCTCCTCGAGCTTGGCGCGGTCCACGAACACGTGGACCCCGCCGAACTCCCAGATCCGGCTGAAGAACCCTGGGAGCTTCGCCCACCAGACGATCCCTTCCTTCTCGAGCGCCTCCGCGATCGCTTCCGCGTGCTCCGGCGTGAACTGCCCGAGGTGGACGGTGCGGACGTCCGGCGGTACCCGTTCGAGTCCCGGCATCTCAGTCCCCATCCTCGTAGAACGCGCGGAGCCGTTCGGCCTCGTCATCGAGCGCGACCCGAACCGCCCGGGGCAGCCGATCGAACGGCTCGACGCGGACGCGTCCCTCTTCGAAACGCCACGTTCCGGCTACCTGCCCGTCCACGAGGAAGGTGGGAACCGAGTGCGGGGTCTTCGTGTTGAAGACACGCGGACGGTGATGTTCGGGGAGGATCTGCGTCCCTCGTTCGTTGATGAGCAAGGTGGCGTCCCAGGTCGGCAGGAATCGGACGGGGGCCGGAGTGTCGGCGGCGGGGAGCGGTGCGCGGGGAAGATCGTGGAGCACCTCGCCGCGTTCGTTCCGGAACCGACGCAACCGCATCCGCGCGAGGCTTCCTTCGAGGTTCGTCGGTGGCACGCCGGACCAGCCCGCGATCTCCTTCGTCGTGGAAGGGCCGAATCCACCCAGGTACCGTCGGATGACGAGGTCGAGGCCCTCGGTTTCACAGACCGCAGGCATGTCGATCCACGCCTCGGCCAAGGCGTAGAGGTCGGCGCTCCGCCGTTCCCAGGTCCCGGAGGGCGGGACGCGAACCAGGTCCACCCACAGGCCGAGGCCGTTCCAGATCGACGGTTCGACATCGAGGAGACGGGCGAGCTCTCGCCTGGGGAGCGGTCCGTCGGCGAGGAGGTTGCGGAGCCGCTCGGCCGTTCTCGCCATCGTGCGTTCGTCTGCGGTGCGCCCGGCCACACGCAACCACCATCGGCGTCGTGCGGCCCGGACGCCGGCGGCCAGCGCCGGGTAGTCGCGGGCCGAAACCAGATGGATCGTGCTCCGCATCAAGGTTCCCTGGACCACGGAGCGTCGTTCGAGGGCGGTCGTCAGAGGGCTCCGGCGGAACGCTCTCAGCCGGGTCCACAGCCCGACGTAGGCAGACGGGGCGTACTGCGCCTGGAGCCCACCGATGCGTTCGACGGCCCTCGGGATCCGGAGATCCGCCGGTTCGAGCAGGAGCTGCCGGGCGAGCAATGCCCGGTTGCGTTCGCGTTGGGAAAGGGTGCGCTCGGTCACGCGGCGGAGTTTATGGTGCGTTCGTCGAAGCCTCCCGGGAGATGCCGGAACCCCCGAAGAGCAACCCCGATAGACTTCCGACCATGGCGGATCCGTACCTGCCGCCAGCGATCGAATCGCCGCTCGTGGTGGTCTCCAACCGGGGACCCGTCACGTTCGAGCGGAACGAGGCTGGTGGCTTCGAAGCGGAACGAGGAGCAGGCGGCCTCGTGACGACGTTGGCGGGCGTGTTCTACCGCGACGAGGCGACCTGGGTCGCCGCCGCCATGACGGAGGCGGATCGGGAGGTCCCGCGGAGACAAGCGCTTGATCACGCGACCGACCTGCGGCTGCGGTTCGTGTCGCTCGATCCGAAGATCTACGACGGCTACTACAACGGGATCTCGAACGGTATCTTGTGGTTCACCCATCACTTCTTGTGGGACATCGCCCGGAGTCCCACGTTCGACGAGTCCACCGACGACGCATGGCATGCGTACGAGGATGCGAACCGCGCGTTCGCCGAGGTGCTCGACCGCTTCCCCGATGACGCGGTGTTCCTGGTTCAGGACTATCAACTCTCGCTCGTACCGATGTATCTCCGCGAGTTGCGTCCGGACGCTCGCATCATCCACTTCTCCCATACGCCGTTCGCCGGGCAGACATACCTTCGGATGCTGCCGATCGGGATGCGCGAGTCGCTGCTCCGCGGGTTGGCGGGCGCCGACGTGCTGGGGTTCCAATCACGAACCTGGGCGGAGAATTTCCTGCTGTCCGCGAGGTCGCTCCGGGGGGCGAAGGCCGACCTCCACCGCTGGCGGCTCTCGCTCGACGGACGCACGTCGCTGATCCGCACGTTCCCCGTGTCCATCGGCGCGGAGGGTCTTCGGTCGATCTCCTCGCAACCCGAGACCAAGGCGATCCGTCGCGAGATCCGCTCATCGCTCGGTGAGCAGCGGCTGCTCCTGCGCGTCGACCGGCTGGAGCCGTCGAAGAACATCCTTCGCGGGTTCCTCGCGTACGAGCTGTTCCTCCGACGGAACCCGGGCTGGCAGGGCCGGGTGCGCTTCCTCGCGTTGCTCACACCGTCGCGCGAGGAGCTCGCCGCGTATCGCGAGTACGGCGACGCCTGTCTGGCCGAGGCGCACCGGATCAACACCGAGCTCGGACGGGACGGCTGGGTCCCCGTGGTCGTCCGGCTCCAGCACGACATGGACTACGCGGTGGCTGCGTACGGCATGTATGACGCCATGCTCGTCAACGCTGTCTACGACGGGATGAACCTCGTGGCGATGGAGGGCCCGGTCGTGAACCGCAACGGAGGGGTCCTGATCCTGTCGCGGAACGCCGGAGCCTACGGACGGCTCGGCCGCCAGGCGCTGGGCGTCAACCCCTTCGACGTCCGGGAGACCGCGGATGCGATCCAGCAGGCGTTGGAGATGGACGTGGACGAACGCACGCGGCGGGCCCGGGGGCTGTCGCGAACGGTCCTCGCGCACACGCCCGCGACCTGGCTCGCCGATCAACTCGACATGCTCGACCGGGCCGTCCGCCTCCGCGGATCCGACGAGTGACCGGAGGCGGCCACCGTTCCTCAGCTCCTCCAGAGCGAGCATCGACATGAAGCGCAAGACCAAGGTGGCGGTCGGCGCGGCGGTCGTGGTGGTCATCGTTCTCGCGGCCGGGGGGTTCGCGCTCTGGTGGCTGTTCGGGGGCAGCGACCCACCGCCGGTCGCGCTCAGCAGCGCCTCGTCCTCGACGGGGCCGACCGCGACGGCGACCGGAAGCTCGGGCGGGAGTCTCGACGGGACATGGACGATCGATGCGACGTCGGGGTCCCTCGCAGAGGGCACGTCGTCGTTCGCGGGCTACCGCGTCAAGGAGGAGCTCGCGGGGACCGGCGCCAACACGGCGGTCGGGCGGACCCAGAACGTGTCGGGATCCCTGACGATCGACGGCACCACGATCACGGCGATGCAGGTGACGGTCGACATGACCACGCTCCAGAGCGACGACAGCCGCCGCGACGAACGGCTCCGGACGGACGGGCTGCAGACCGACCAGTTCCCGACGGCGACCTTCACCCTGACCAAGCCCATCGAGGTCGGCTCAGTGCCGAAGGACGGCCAGACGATCCAGGCCGTCGCGGTCGGCGACCTCACGCTGCACGGCGTGACGCGGAGCGTCGAGGTGTCGATCCAAGCGCAACGGAGCGGTGAAGAGATCGAGGCCATCGGCAGCGTCGACGTCGCGCTGACGGACTACGGGATCGACCCGCCGACCGGGTTCCTCGTCCTTTCGATCGCGAACACGGGAACCATCGAGCTCCACCTGCTGTTCCAGCCCTCCTGAGCCGGCACTCGCTGGTCGAACGCTCGGTCCGTTCTCAGCCACTTCCCAGGTTCGGCTGTTGCACTTGCGCAGAGAACAGGAAGAGGAGGTACGACGATGGGCCAGCAGTATGCACCGTGGCAGGGGCCGGGGTTGGAGCACCACGGCGCCTGGTGGGAGATCTTCCACCTGCTGCCGTTCGTGATGCTCCTCGTGTTGATCGGCGTGGGGATCTGGGCGGTGGTGCGTTACACGTCGCGGCCGGTGCCGCTGAGTGCGGGCGTCGGGCCCGCTCCGCTCCCACCGCGCGATACGGCCGTGGAGGAACTGCGCATCCGGTACGCTCGCGGCGAGCTCGAGCGCGAGGACTACGCGCAGCGGATGCGCGACCTGGGAGGCACGGAGACCGGCGGTCCAGCGTCGCCCGTCGATCCGCCGGTGCCTCCGGACGACTCCGCCCCCGCGAGCGGATGAGGAGATGGGTCTGATGGAGCGGACGGCGCCGGGGGGACCGACGGAGTCGGTCGCCGACGCCGTCCGCGTGCTCGTCGTAGACGACGAGCCTGCGATCGCCGATCTGGTCGGGACTGCCCTGCGGTACGAAGGCTTCGACGTCGCGATCGCCGGCAGCGGTCGCGACGTCCTCACGATGGTCGAGTCGTTCCGGCCCGAGCTGATCGTCCTGGACATCATGCTGCCGGACCTCGACGGCTTCGAGGTGCAGCGCCGCCTGGCCGACCGCGGCCGGCGGATCCCGGTGCTTTTCCTCACGGCGCGTGACGCGACCGAGGACAAGGTGCGGGGTCTCACGATCGGCGGCGACGACTACGTCACCAAGCCGTTCAGCCTGGAGGAGCTGATCGCCCGGATCCGGGCGGTGTTGCGACGTGCCGGTCACGGTGAGGAGTCGGCCGGCCGGCTGCGCTTCGAGGACCTCGAGATGGACGAGGACACGCACGAGGTGTGGCGCGCGGGAGGGCCGATCGAGCTCACACCGACGGAGTTCAACCTGCTCCGGTTCATGTTGGTCAACCCGCGACGCGTCCTATCGAAGGAGCAGATCCTCGATCACGTCTGGCATTACGACTTCGGCGGCGACGCGTCGATCGTCGAGACGTACATCAGTTACCTGCGAAAGAAGGTGGATGTGACCTCGCCGCACCTGATCCACACGGTGCGCGGCGTCGGCTACGCGCTCCGGTTGCCCAAGGAGTGAGGATGTCCCTCCGGGCGCGCTTATTGATCGTGACAGTCGTGCTCGTCGCGTCCGGCCTCTTGGTCGCGAACCTCGCGACCTATCACTATCTGTCAGGGTTCCTTCTGCGGCGGGTGGATCAACAATTGGTGACGTCGGTGCCCGACGCCGAGGTCGCGTTCGCGCCACCGTTAAGCCCAGGTGATCATCCCCCCGGCCTCCCTGGAGTGGCATATGGCACGTATGTCGCGGTGCTGGATCGATCGGGGAAGACGATCGTTCAACGCTTCCTTGGCCCCGAGGGCTCCCCGCCCACCTTGCCCGCCGAGCTCCCGATGTGGTCTCCAGGAGACTCGGCCCCGATAACCGTGCGGTCGCTCGACGGCTCCACGCGATATCGCGTACTCGCGAAGGACGTGCAGTTCACGCAGAACGGGCAGCCTGCGACCGGAACGCTCGTCGTCGCGATCCCGCTGACCGAGGTTCATGTGACGCTCCGACGGCTGATGGGGGTCGAGTTCCTCGTGAGCGCGATCGTTCTCCTCATCGTTGCCGGGCTCGCCCTGTGGCTCGTTCGCGTCGGCCTGCAGCCGCTCGAGGGGATGGGTAGGACCGCGGATGCGATCGCCGCCGGCGACCTCACGCGCCGCGTGGAACCGGCCGACGAGCGGACCGAGGTCGGACGGCTTGGGATCGCCCTCAACACGATGCTCGCGCACATCGAGGCAGCCTTCGAGCAACGGCGCCGCTCCGAGGAGCGTCTCCGCCGTTTCGTGGCCGACGCCTCGCACGAGTTGCGGACACCGCTGACGTCGATCCGCGGCTACGCGGAGCTGTTCCGCCGGGGGGCCGACACCCGCCCGGAGGATCTTGCGAAGTCCATGTCCAACATCGAGTCTGAGGCGTCACGGATGGGCGTCCTCGTCGACGACCTGCTGCTGCTTGCCCGGCTCGACCAGGGCCGCCCGCTCGAGCGCGAGCGACTCGACCTCGCCGCCGTCGCGTCGGACGCCGTGGAGAGCGCGCGGGCGGTCGATCCGGATGGGATGATCG
>JALYLP010000517.1 GCA_030774195.1 Actinomycetota bacterium
CTGCTCATCGGCGCGTCCAGCGGATCGCGGGCGATCACCCACAACGTCTCGTACTTCCCGCATGGTCACGCGCCCGGTCACGTCCATGACCCGGAGGAAGAGGTCTTCTACGTGGATGAAGGCACCGGGGAGGTCTGGATCGCGGGCGTTCCGTACGCGCTTGGCCCCGGCACCACCGTGCACACCCCGATGGGCGTCGAGCACAACGTACACGTGACCAGTGAGCTGCCCATGCGCATCATCGGCAACTTCTCGCCACACGTGATCCCGGGACGCTACCCGGATCTTCCGCCGCGCTCGAAGGATCTCCCTGAGCCTCCGCAGACCGAAGCGGCATTTGTTGTTCGAGCGGCGGGCGGTGAGGCCCCCTGGGAGCCTCTCGTCCAGACCGAGCGCATGAGCGTTGGGCTGCGCCTCATCGATGCGGGCAGGTCGTTCCACCTCGATGCCGGCGACACAGATCTGCTCCTCCACGTGCTTTCGGGCAGCGGCAGGTTGCGAGTGACCGATGCCACGTACCGGGTCCGCCGCAGCTCGGTCGTGCTGCTGGTCGCCGGCGAATCGGCGAGTCTCGAGGCTGACGGCCCGATTCGCGCGCTCGAGGTTCGCGGCGTCGGTCCTTGATCTACCAGTGTGACTCTCCCTATCCCTTCGGAACGAGCCATCAAGCGTACGGCGCGACCCAGTCGGCTGCAATCGGTTGGGCGACAGCTGCGTTTGTCCGCTGCCGTCGGAGTTCATGGTCCACTTCGATCTCCTCTAAGCCAGCCGGACGGCCGTGCGGCGTGAAGTCACCTCGGCGGGGCAGGCCACCACGCATAGCCACCGACATAGTCGTCGCCGAGCGGTGTCGGCAACAGCTGCTTCGGGTCCGTGCCGTCGGCCTTCATCGTCCACAGGGTCACGTGCCCCGCGGTCTTCCGCTGGAAGAGCAGCTTCGTTCCATTTGGTGACCACACGGGCATGATGGATGTCGAGCCGTCGGCCCCGTCAGTCAACTTCTTGAGCTCGCTGCCATCCGGACGCACGACCCAGACCTGCGGTTGGGTACGCATCTGCTCGTGAAGGCGATCAACGTGCCGTCCGGCGACCATTGCGCGGACGTTGCCCCGACCGTCGTCGGAACGATCTGATGGGGGTCGCTTCCGTCGGGTTTCACGAGGTACAGCGCGGTCGAGCCAGCTGAACGTTACGAATGCCGCGAACGCAATCAGCGTTCCGTCGGGTGACCACGCCTCCGATATCCGGGGGCGGCCGTCAAAATCGCTCCAGAAGTCGCCGAGGTCCCCTGGTACCGTGCCAGGCGGGTTGAGCTGGCGCTGGCCGCTGCCGTCCACGTTGACCACGAATAGGGTTCCTTCGAGGTTCCCATCGGCACCATCAAACAGCCGGTTGACGAGAAGCTCGGTGCCGTCCGTCGACACGTGGACATAGTCCAGCTTTCCAGGCTTGGATGGCAGGACGCTCCTCAAGTCGCCGCCATCCGAGGCGCGCACGGTGTACAAGCCCACGCCGGCGGGGTCCACGGCGTCGCGGCCGTTGAAGACGAAGATGAGTGACTCATCGGAGGACCAACCGATGGGGTCCAGAATTATTTTGCGGTCAGGGTACGCATCGAGAACTCTGAAGCCTGAACCATCCGCGTTGACGAGTGCCGGACGGATCCATTCCCCATCTCGCAGATCGGTGGCGACGACGAGTCGCGAACCGTCTCGCGACCAGACCCCGGGCAGCAGACCACCATCGCGCAGCCGCGTCTCGTTTGATCCGTCCGGATCGATCATGAATGCGGGAAACGGCCAGGTCCCGTCGTTGCGGTAGAACACGATCTTGGTCCCAGCCAGGGCGGTCGAGTGGTTACCGGACGGTGACGGGGTCGACGTCGGTTCGCCGCTTGGACTGGGCGGCACGGAGGGAGTCGGCGCGGCCCTCACCGCGGTTGTCGGCGCGGCGCTCGGTACAGCCGTCGGGTTCGGTGAAGTGTTCGCCGTCTGTCCGCACGCCGAGGCGAGCAGCGGGATCAGCGACAGCAAGGGGATGAGAGAGGGCCGTCGTTGCTGCGCCCGAAGCGTCGCATGCACGGGGAGACTCCTTCGTGTGTCGGACCGCGGTCGACTAACAGCAAAGGGCCCATTTGCGCGAAATAGGTGACATTCGCGGCGGCAGCTGGTGCACCACCGCGGCGCGGATCAGGCGGTCAGCCCAGGCGGCACCTCGCGGCCGAACGCCTCGGTGTACCAG
>JALYLP010000518.1 GCA_030774195.1 Actinomycetota bacterium
CGGTCGACGCCGCCGAGGCGTTCCTGGTCCGTGCACGCAGCGCGGTCCAGCTGCTGACGGGGCGACGCGCCGACCGGTTGGTCACGGAGCTCCAGCCGGACGTCGCGCGCGAGATGGGATTCGTGGATGAACCCGGCCTGCTCGCGACGGACGGACTCATGCGTTCGCTCTTCGCGCACGCGCGGGACGTGGAGCATGTCGCCGGTCTGGCGGTGGTCCGAGCGATGGCCGGAACCGCCGGCGATCCCGACGTCATCGCCGACGCGGCCGCGATCCTGGAAGCCTTGGCGGACGCGGCCGAGCGGGGCGAGGTCCCGTCCGTGGGACTGCTGGACGCGATCGAGGACGCGACCGTCCCCGATCGCGTCGCCTGGGACGCGCGCACGCGGGCCGCGTTCCTCCGGTTGCTCCGTTCCGGCGAACCCGGGTCGGCGATGTTCGACGTGCTCGATCGCGTGGGCCTGCTCGCTCGGTTCATCCCGGCGTGGGCGGGCGTGCGCTGCCGTCCCCAGCGTGATCCCTATCATCGGTCGACCGTCGATGCGCACCTGTTAGCGGCGTCCGCGCGGATGGCCGAGCTGCTCGCGGGGTCGGGAGACGCCGAGGACCCGATCGAGCTCGCCGCGGTCGCGCACGTCGAGCGGCCCGACGCCTTGCTGCTGGGAGCGCTGTTGCACGATGTCGGGAAGATCGGCACGGGCGGCCATGTGCCGATCGGTACCGCGATCGCTCGCGACACGCTCGACGCGATGGGGGTGGTCGGGTCCGATCGCGACCTCGCCGTCTTCCTGGTGGAGGAGCACCTGCTCCTCCCCGACACCGCGACCCGTCGCGATCTGTCGGACGAGGACCTCCTCCTCGATGTCGCGGCACGGATCGGCACGCCCGAGCGATTGGGCGGGCTGTACCTCTTGGCGAAGGCGGATGCGTTCGCGACGGGACCCGCCGCATGGACACCGTGGCGCGAGACGCTCGTGCGTGAGTTGGTGGCCAAGGTCCAGCGTGTGTTCGACCGGGGGGAGATGGGGGAGGAACTCGCCGCTCGTCTCGCCGAGCGGACCGAAGGCCTGCGGCAGCTCCTGGTTGGCGAGCCGGAGGACAAGATCGACCGATTCATCCTGCGGGTGCCCAGGAGATACCTCCTCGCCGTCGACCCCGGACGTGCCGCCCAGCACTTCCGGATCGTCATGCCACCCCTCGGGCGCAACGAGGTGCGGACGGCGGCCTCGGCGGGGTCCCGAGCGGGAACCTATGAGGTCGTCGTGGTGGCGTCCGACCGACCGGGGTTGCTCTCGTGGATCGCCGGCGCCCTCGCGATCGGCGGGATCTCGATCCTCGCAGCGCAAGCGTTCACGACCGAGGATCGCACCGCGATCGACGTCTTCGAGGTGGAAGGCGCCTTCGAGCCGGAGATCACCGAGGCTCGCTGGCGCGCCTTCCGGAACACGCTGCGACGGACCATCGAGGGGTCGATCTCGCTCGAGCACCGTGTCCGGGAGAAGGGCCGGCACTATCCGCGGCCGCGGGTGCCGAGCCCGGTGACGATCAGCGTCCTGAACGACGTCTCGGAGTTCTCGACCGTGATCGAGGTCGGCGCGTCCGATCGGATCGGGCTCCTGCACGACATCACGAGGACGTTCGCGGACCTGCACCTCGGCGTCCACCTCGCCAAGGTGGCGACCTTCGACGGCAGGGTCGTCGATGCCTTCTACGTTCGCGATGAGCTGGGCCGCAAGGTGACCGAACCCAGCATGCTGGCGGGGGTCGAGGCGGCGCTCCGCGAGCGGCTGGAGCAGTAGCGACAACCGATCGGGCCCGTCGTCGCGTACAACGGTCCAAGGATGGCGCGACGAGGCGGGGCTCCGGTGGCGATGGTTGCTCTGGTGCTCGCGGTGGCGTGCGGCGGGGCCGCGACGTCGTCCGGATCATCCGCGCCGGCGTCTGCTTCGGCGGAGGCCTCGACGCTTCCGATCCTCCGTCACGTTCGCACGGGGGTCGGGCCGATCGGGATCACTTCGGCGTTCGGCAGCGTTTGGGTCGTGAACTCCGAGTTCCGTGTGCACGATCGCGGATCCGTCACCCGCATCGATCCGGCGAACGGATCGGTCCTCGCGACGATCCGGGTCGGGGTTGTGCCACTCGAGGTGACCGCGGCGGCAGGATCGATCTGGGTCTCGAACTCCGAAGACGCGTCGGTATCGAGGATCGACCCCGGTACGAACGCCGTCGTGGCCACGATCCACGTCTGTCAGGCGCCCGAGGGTCTCGCCGGGACACCGGGCTCGGTGTGGGTCGTCTGCGAGGACGACGACGCGGTCGGGCGGATCGACCCGGCGACCGAGCGGATGGCTGAGGCCG
>JALYLP010000519.1 GCA_030774195.1 Actinomycetota bacterium
GCTCGCCGAGCGCGCCTCGGCGCGCTCGGAGACGGCGACGAGCACTCGGGTCGCGCGGAGGCCTCCTCGCTCGACGCGCTCGATCGTCACCGCAACGCCCTCGACTCCCAGCGCCTCGATCGTGCGATCCACCACGGCACGATCGGCACCGGCGTCGAGCAAGGCAGCGAGCAGCATATCGCCCGAAACGCCGCCCACGGGATCGAGGTAAGCGATCGTGGTCATCCGGGCACCGCGGCACGCCGGGCGATCCGGGCCGCGACCGAGCCCGCGCCGAGCCCGTCGTCAATGCCGACCACTGCCAGGCCGTCGGCACACGAGCACAGCATCGCGTGCAACGCGGTCTCACCGCCCCGCGCGGAGCCGTACCCGACGCTCGTCGGCACGCCGATCACCGGGCAAGCCGCGAGCCCGCCGATAACGCTCGCGAGGGCGCCGTCCATGCCGGCGACGACCACCACGACGTCGGCTCGATCCAGATCGGGGATCACCGGTGCGAGCCGGTGGAGCCCGGCGACCCCGACGTCCTCATGCACGGTCACATGTGTGCCGAGCAGCTCGGCGCGGATCCGAGCCTCGTGGACAACGGGCCCGTCCGACGTTCCGGCCGAAACGATCAAGACCTCGCCCCGCCGTACCACCGGCTCGCGCACCACCCAGATCGCGCGGGCGATCAGATGTTCCTCCGCGTCGGGTAGCACGGCTCGAACGGCGCTGCGCTGTTCCGGATCGCTGCGCGTCACGAGGACGCTCGACGCTCCTGCCTCGACCAGCGCGACGGCGATCGCGGCGACCTGCGCCGGCGTCTTGCCTTCTCCGAGGATCACCTCGGGCGCGCCCTGACGGAGCTCACGATGCGTGTCGACGCGAGCGAACACAAGGTCGCGGACCGGCAGGCTCGCGAGGCGGTCGGCGGCATCCTGCGGGCTCACGGTGTGTCCGGCCACCTCGCCGAGCAAAGCCTCGAGCTGGCGCCGGGACGTCACGAACGGAGTGTACGCAGGTGTTGGTCCCTCACGTGCCCGGAAGGTCGACGACGGCGCGGGCGCGGTTCGCGGCGTATGCGTTGTTCCACGCGGCGGCCCGGGCGATATCGCTGGCAGGGACGTACCTGGGGAAGCGTTCGGAACTAGGGTTGGTGGAACGCCACATCCCCGAGCGAGGGGAGGAGGGAGGGGGTCATGCGTGCCAGATCCATCCGACTCGCGATCGTTGCGATCGCCGGAGTAGCGGTTCTCGCGACGAGCGTAGTGGCCCAGGGCCTTACGACGACCGAGGAAGGCGTCAGGCCTGTCGTGCGCTTGGCAAGGCTGACCGGACCTGTGGAGGTCCCGCCGGGTGATCCTGACGGCAGCGGTCTGGCGACCTTCATCATCGATCCGGCGCGAGGCCAACTGTGCTTCTCGATCGTGGTCGCCGATATCGTGCTCCCAGCCATCGCGGCGCACATCCATGTCGCCCCGGCCGGCGTAGCGGGTCCCATCGTCGTGCCATTGACAGCACCGGATGCGAATGGTGCCTCGGCCGGGTGTGTCGGAGGCGTTGACAGCCATCTCCTCAGGGCGATCAAGAGCCACCCCCGCCAGTACTACGTGAACGTCCACACGACGGACTTCCCGTCGGGAGCGGTGAGGGGCCAGCTCCACAGACCCTGATCGGTCTTGTCTCGCGTCGAGCGGGCGCGCGCTGCGAGGTGGGTGCGCGCGCCCTGTAGGGGTCGGAAACTCGGTTTCCATCACACGGCGGCCGCGTGGTACTCGTGGACGAGGCCGCTGAGAACTTCTCGCCGACGGATGTCTTCGGTCCGAGCTGCCGATGCGTGCCGGAAGGGCTCCATCGGGGAGCCGAGATCGAGCCCGCGATGGGGACGGTGGGCGTTGTAGTGCTCCACGTAGGTGGCCAAGACGCGATCGAGATGCCGCCGGCCCAGCACGAGGGTCCAATCAAGGAGCTCGACTCGAACCGTCCTCACCCATCGCTCGGCGAACGCGTTGGCCTTCGGAGACCGGACCGGGGTGAGGATCACCCGGGCACCTTCGGTCTTGAACACCTCGTCGAAGGAGCGGGTGAACTTCTGATCGCGGTCGCGGACGAGGAAGCGCAGCTGGGTCGTGGCATCGTCGAGGTCATAGGCGAGGTTCCTCGCCTGCTGGGTGACGAAAGCGCCGTCCGGGTTGGTGGTCGCTCCGGTGACGTGCACCTTCCGGGTGCCGATCTCGATGAAGAACAGCACGTAGAGCGTCTTCAGGGACACGGTCTCCACCGTGAAGAAGTCGCAAGCGAGGACCCCCGCTGCCTGGGCGCGCAGGAACTCCGACCAGCTCGGGCCGTTCCTCCGGGGAGCGGGCCTGAGGCCTGATCGGCGAAGGAGCGAACGGATCGTCGTCGCACCGACCCGTATGCCGAGCCCGCGGAGCTCCCCTTGGATCCTCACGCACCCCCACCGTGGGTTCTCCCTCGCCATACGGCAGATGAGCTCACGGATCTCCGGATCCATCGGCGGGCGACCGATGCGCTTCGACGGGTAGGTCCACTTCCGCCTCACGAGCTCACGGTGCCAGCGTAGGAGCGTCTGGGGCGTGACGATGAACGATACCCACCGGTCCCTCGGAAGCGCCCGAGCCGCGATCGCGAGCAGGGCCCGGTCCACCGAGCGAAGCTTGGGACGGCCCACCTGTCGGCGAAGCACCTTCAGCTGGTGACGGAGTACGAGGATCTCGATGTCTTTCGAGCCTTCGTCTCCCCCTCCTGCGACAGGGCGAACCAGCGCGCGGGCGATCAGGGAGAGGACGAAGAGCATCCACGGATGCTACGGATCGGCGAGCTGGAAGGCGAATCGGAGTTTCCGACCCCCACACCCCGAACTACTTCCACACCATCGGCGTTCACGTCTTGAACTGATGGTCACTCAGCGCTGCGTCGCCGCGGTTCCCTTCCTGTTGTTCTTGTTGATGCCGGCCTGTGGGGATAGCTCCACCCCTAATGAATCCGGGACTGGGGAGAGCGTCTTCTTCCCCACCTATCCGGAGACCGGCATGACGCCCGCGGCAATCGTCGAGGGCAGCTTGAAGCAGATCGACGGATGCTTGATCATAAGCGGGCAAAGCCTCGCCGCGGACGATCTAGCGCTTTGGCCAGATTCCTACCGGTTCGACTCAAGTCAGTCGGCCGTAGTAAAGAGTGACGGCACCGTTGTCGCGGTCGCCGGTGAGCACGTCAAGTTGGGTGGTGGAGAAGAAAGCACTCTCGAAGGAGCCGAAGCGAAGATCGGTAAGCCGATACCGAAGAGGTGCCAGGTGGGGAACTACTGGGTCGTCTCGCCCTTACCCGTTCCCCCTTAACCGACAGATACCGGCAAGCGAAATGCCGTTTCGGAGCTGGCACCCTCATTGATGACTCGGGCGGATGCGATAGGCGCGCACTGGCTCCTGTTTGCCCTTGAGCTGCAAATCAAGAGGCTCTGCCCCCACATGCCGATCCCGCAGCGCCTCGTAGGTGGAGGCACACATGATGATCTCACCTCCCCGGGCAGCGGCTTGCAGGCGTGCGGCGGTGTTCGTCACGTCCCCCAAGGCGGTGAAGTCCTTGAATCCGCCCCCTCCGACATTGCCCACGTACTCCTCGCCCGAGCAGATAC
>JALYLP010000520.1 GCA_030774195.1 Actinomycetota bacterium
CCCCGATCATGAGTGCGGTGGAGACCACGCCCACGACCACCGCAAGGCGACGGACCATCGAGGAGTTCACCGACCTGATTGTGCCCCCGTTCGAGCCGCAGGGGGAGCCGTGCTAGCGCGACCTTCCAGGGTGGGGCAAGCATCCCCGGGCAAGCGGCGCTCCGATGACCGCGCTCACGCTTGGTTCACCACTCGATAGAGATGCCAGCGGTCGGGGACGCCCTTCAGATCGTGCTCGCCCGCGTCCTCGAACATGAGGCCCGACCCCGCGGTGAGGTCCTTGACGGTGTGCGACGTGAGCAGCTCGGATGGGCCGGCCAACGCGCCGACGCGCGCGCCGATGACCACCGCGAGGCCACCGACCTTCCCGTCGATCGTCTCCACCTCCCCCGTGTGCAAGCCGGCACGGACCTCGATGCCGAGCGGTTGCACGGCCTCCAGGATCGCTTGCGCGCACTTGACCCCGCGAGCCGGGCCATCGAAGGTCGCGAAGAAGCCGTCGCCGGCGGTGTCGACCTCGGTGCCCCGGTAGCGTGCAAGCATCGCGCGGACCGCAGCGTGGTGGCGTTGCACGAGCTCCGCCCAGCGACGATCCCCCAGTTCGGCAGCCCTGGGGGTGGAATCGACGATGTCGGTGAACAGGACGGTCGCCAGAACGCGATCGAACTGAGCTTCCTCAGAGCGGATCGCATCCGCGAATCGCACCACGGGTCCGACCACGTCGGCCACGTTCCCGAAGAAGGGCTGCTCGTCTACCCCACCGGTCGCTTCGACGCGCGCGCCCGGTATGAGGGAGCGCAGATACTCCATCTCCTCGACGGAAACGCCTTCGAACCCCGACCGGTGGAGGAGCAAGGTGGGCACGTGGATCGCCGGAAGCACGGCTCGGAGATCGGTGTCGAACCAGATCCGTCCCTGCTCGAGGACGGTTCCGGGAGAAGCGGCGTACCGCGTGTACCGGGCTGCCCACCGGAGGAACACCGGGTCGTTCAAGGGTGAATGGGCGCCGAGCTCCTCGGAGTACCGACCGACGAAGTCTTCGCGGCCCCAGCGCGAGCTGACGTCCTCCGTCGAGTACCGGCCTCGATCTTGCTTCTGACCCCACGGGTAGTCAGGTGCCCAAGCCGCCCGTGCATGGAAGTGCCAGAGGATCAGCGCGACCACCCGTTCGGGGAACGTCGCCGCGTACATCGCGGCAAGGCCGCCGCCGTCCGTTCCCTCGCCGAGCAGGACGGCGCGATCCGACCCCGCCGCATCGAGGACCGCACGAACATCCTCCATCCGGGTCTCGAGGTCGGGGGTGGCGGCCCGGTCGGAAAGACCGATGCCTCGCTTGTCGAAGTGGATCACACGGAAGGTCTCGCCCAGCATCTGCATGAACCGCGCATAGCTCGGCAACTCCCACAGGATCTCGACGTGCGAGAGCCACCCCTCCGACCAGAGCAAGTCGGTCGGTCCTCGCCCGGACACCTGGTAGGCGATGTGCACCCCATCCGAGGTGACCGCGTAGTTCGTCTGGGGAGGATCCACGCTCGAATCCTGCCCCCGACAGGACCGCGCGGCAAACGGCGCGCCAGAACGCTATGCCTGCCCGACGCGGTACGTCAGGAAGGCGAAGCGCTTGTCGTGTTCGACTCGCTCCAGCGTCAGTCGATCGGCACCGAGGCGCCGCGGGAGGAGCGGCGCGCCGGCACCAAGCATCACGGGCGCGACCCCGAGCAGGATCTCGTCGAGCAGTCCCTGGTCGGCGAACCGCCCGACCAGCTCGCCGCCACCCACCAGCCAGATGTTCCGGCCGTCGGCGGCGGCGACCATCCGCTCGTGGACAGGGCCCACATCGCCCTGGACGAACGACAGCGAGGCTCCGAGGACGGGAGGCAGGTCCCGATGCGTGAACACCCAGCAGGGCGTGTCGCCGTAGAACTCGCGCCACTTCGTTGGATCATCGAGCAGCCGGTCGTGGGCAAGCACCCACTCGTAGGTCGTCGCACCCATCGCGATCGCGCCGACGTCGGCGAAGAACCTGCCGAACCGACCGTCCTCGTCACCGTTCGACGCCGCTTCGAACAGCCAGCCGAGCGAGTTGTCCGCGTCGGCGATGAAGCCATCGATGCTCGTCGCCGTGTAGTACTGCGTCTTCGTCATCCCGAGGGTCTGCGCGTTGCGTTCTCCTCGAGCCGCAGCTTGACGATCTTCTTCACGAGCGTCGCGGGGATCGGCTCGTCTGCCTGGAATCGGAGCGTTCCCTTCCCCGAGAAGTACGGCTTCAACTCGTCCCCGAGCGTCTCCATGACCGCGTAGCTCGCGGGATACAGGCTGCAGTGGTCCTTGAATGCGGCGTAGGACACCAAGAATCGACCATCCTGTTTGAACGCCGGCATCTGGTAGCTGATCGTCTCGGTCGCCTTCGGAGCGGCCGCCTTGATCGTCTTCCGGAGCTTCTCCAGGGCGACGCGCTGTTGGTCCGGAAGGGCGGCCAGGTAGTCCTCGACGCTGGTCGATGCGTCCATCCGAGCCCCCTTCCCAAGTGCGCCGCGAGCGGTTCACCCTTTCGCGAGGATGCGTGTAGCGTAAGCACTTGCCTGCCGCCACCCCCGAAGGCGGCTGAGGAGGGGAAGCATATGTCCTTACGACGCTTCGCACCCGTTGTCGTGCTGGCCGTAGCCATGATGATGGGCGTCCCCGCGGCGCAGGCGACCGGCGCCAACGTGCGGCTGACGAACGACGACCCGGCGCTCAGCGGATACACGAGTGACTACACGCTCGTCACCGGGAACCCGTACACCGACGACGTGCTCTCGGCATGCTCGCAGAGCCGTGGCCGGCAGAACGAGCCCGCCGTCGCGGTGGATCCGAGGAACGCCGACGTGATCGTCGGGAGCTCGAACGACTACTGCCCCGTCTTGAACGCTGACGGGACGTTCCTGGGCCTCGGCGACATCTGGCTGGGGTACTACCGCTCCGAGGACGGCGGCCAGAGCTTCACCAGCTCGCTCGTTCCCGGGTACCAGGGCGACCAGTCGCCCTACGCGTCCCGCGCGCACGTCCGAACGGCAGACTCGGGCGACCCGGTCCTCGCGTGGGACACCCACGGCCGTCTGTTCGCCGGCTCCGAGAGCTCGGCCGACCCCCAAGGGACGGCGAAGACGTTCGGCGACGTCTGGGTGGCGACGTACAGGAACCCGAGCGGCACGAACGGCGCCAGCAGCGCGGACGGCAAGGAGTTCGTCGGTTCGCTCGACGTCGCGCGAGGATCGGCGGCCCCGAACCTCCTCGGTAAGTTCCACGACAAGACGTCGATCGAGGTCGATCGCACCGGCGGAGCGTGTGACGGCAACGTGTACTTCGCGTGGGCCCGGTTCACGGGCGGCAGCTCGAACGGTTTCAACTCGAGCGTGTACCTCGTGCGGTCCACGGACCACGGCCAGACGTTCTCGTCGCCGATGAAGCTCAGCCAGACCGTGCACGACATCCAGTTCCCCGACATCTCGGTCACCGGGGACGGGCACGTGTACGTCACCTATCGACAGTTCGCGGACGTTCACGGTGGCAACCTGACCGACGCGATCGCATACAACGCCTCCACGAACTGCGGAGCCACGTTCTCCGCGCCGCGCGTGGTGCAGACGTTCGAGCCGTACGACCCCACCGATATCGGCGTGGATGGCTCGGTCTTCGGCGACTGCGGTGATGGCGCGTCGGGATGCCTGTCCGGCTACACGTTCATGCGCGGAGGCACCCAGGTTCGTGCGACCGCCGACCAGCAGGACGCAACGCACGACTATGTGTACGTGGTGTACGACCCGTCGATCCCAGGGACGGAGGTCCCGTCGGGCACCACCTACGGGTCTGTCACGTCGGCAGATCTGCCGGCGAAGTTCCATCAGGACGTGGGCAGTCAGTCGGGGATCTACTTCTTCCGACTGAACGGCGCGACCGGCTCCCACACGACGCCGGCGCTGATCGACGATCCGCAGGGTCAGGTCGGGTTGCAGCGGTTCCCGGACATCTCGGTGGACTCCGGGAGCATGCACGCGATCTGGTGGGATAGCCGGAACGATCCCTGCTACAGCCCGGCCCGACCGATCGGCAACTGCGCCGACGCGAGCACGGTGCCGTCGATCGACGCGTTCGGGGCGGCGGGCTCGACCTCGACGCTCGCGTGGTCGGGAGCGACCCGGCTGAGCGACGTCTCCAGCAACCCGAACTGGGAGCAGTTCGGCGGGCGGACGGTCCCGTTCGGGGGGGACTACCTCTACATCAGCTCGGTGGGGTCGTTCTCCTACGGCACCTGGACCGACTGGCGTGACGTGGTCGCCGGTTCCGACCTCCGTGAAGGCGGAGATGGCGACAACGACGGCGCCGACGTCAAGCAGTGCCGGGTGGCGAACACGGACGGCACGATCGGCGGGGATACCTGCCCGTTCCTGGGCGGCCTCGACCAGAACATCTACGGCGCGGTCACGCCGTAGACCGCCAGAGACGATCGAAGGGGTGGGCCTAACGGGCCCAGCCCTTCGGTTCGCGTTCGCCTCACGAGCACTTCTGCCTCTATCGAGGCTTCGTCCGGTAGACCAGCCGGAGCCCGGAGGTCGGTGAACTGGTTTGGATTCTGCCGGGTCATCCGGCAAAACCGGGCGGGGCGATGGCCCCGGCCCAAGAGTGACGGCTCAGCAGCCAGTCACCTCGAGGGTCTCACGCTGTTCATGCAAGCAGGACCACCTCCTTCCTCTCGTGGGCACATGGTGCCGCGGACCCGCGCGTATGGCAACCACC
>JALYLP010000521.1 GCA_030774195.1 Actinomycetota bacterium
CTCACCGCCACGGTCACGCTGCCGAAGATCGAAACCCTGACCGACTACTTCAACGGCACCACGGTCGACGCGACGAAGTGGGACAGTTCCCGCACAACCGAGTCTGGCGGATTCCTCGTCCAGCCTCACGACGACGTGTACGGCCAGGCCGACAGCCACTACCACTACGACTTCACCGGGTCGTTCATCTCGGTGAAGGTGACTCCCGGCCAGACCTCGCCGGGGACGGACATCGGGTTCGTGGTGGGCTTCAATGTCGACCAGGATGCCGCGATTATCGGGATTGCCGACCTGGAAAACGGGCACGGGTTCAGCATCTTCTCGCAGAGACGTGTGGCGGGCGTCTACATCACTCACAGCTCGTACATCCCGTACGACGCCACCCTGCACAGGTGGCTCAGGATCCGTGAATCCAGCGGAACCATCTACTTCGACTACTCAGCGGACGGACTGAGCTGGACGAACTTCGACACGGTGGCCGTCTGGACCACCATCACCGACTCCCACGTGGGGCTGACCACCGGGGACTTCGACACGTTCCCGGCAGCATCGAGCGCCCACTGGGACTACTTCAACCTCCCGCCTGCCACAGCAGCTATCACTGGTGCGGGTTCCCTGTCGGCGACCGACGTGAAGAACGGCAAGGGCGCCGGGGTTGTCACCACCTCGGGATCCCTCGCCGCGACCGGTAGGAAGAACGCCAGGCCGGCCGTCACCCTGGCGGGCACCGGCTCGTTGGCGGCTACCGATAAGAAGGCAGGCCTCGGTGCATCGTCGTTGTCGGGCACTGGCTCCCTGTCCGAGACCCAGTCGATCGCCAGGGCGGGCACAGCGACCTGTTCCGGTGCCGGGTCGTTGTCCGAAGCTCAGGAGGGGGACCACCGGGGTCCTTCGACGTGTTCGGGTACGGGGGACTGTTCCGGCGCCGGGGCTGGGGCCGAAGCTGGCCAGGCTCTCATCACCTCGGCGGGGTCACTGTCGACGAGCGCCTCGGGCGATCACACCGAGGCCGTAGACACCACAGTTACCGGATTCGTTGGCGCTCAGGGATCGACTGATCGCGAATCGGCGGCGACACTTTCCGGAAGCGTATCCCTCGGCGAAAACGCCACCGGGGATCACGCTGGCTCGGCCAGCATCTCGGGTGCAAGTTCGGCGACTGCCTCGGGCATCGCGGCTGAATCGCACTCGGGATCGGGCACGTGTTCGGGATCGGCTTTGCTCGCGGTCCTGGGACGCAGGAATGCATCAACGTCGGGGAGCATCTCCGCAGGAGTGAGCGGATCGGCAGCGGTCGTGCGATCGGCGGCGTACGCCGTCGTGGTGACGGGCTCTGCGACGCTCCTAGCCGTGGTGGCGGGGGATCGCTCCGGGGATCCCAACATGTCTGTCCTAGCCCTGGCCGCGGTGTCGGTGGTGAAGGGTTCGGACGGTGTTGCGATCCTCGATGCCGTAGCGGACCTGTTCGGAACTGGTTCTCCGTTCTCACCTGGCGTCCCTGTTCGGGGACCGACTCGTGCTTCCGGCGACGCGCACGACCTCGTCGGTGCCGGGGCCTCGCGCAACGACGCTGACGGTCGTGGCTCGAACTCGGTGGACTCGACCGCGACTCGCAATCGTGCCGGAGCAGGATCGCACAATCTCGTGGAGGTGGACTGAGTGGCGGACTCCTGGCTGAAGGCCAACGACACCGCGCCGCGGCTCACGTCGACGCTCGAGGACCGCAACGGCGATCCGGTCAACCTCTCGGATGCCGACGTTCGGATCCACGTGCGCGAGATCAGGGGCGCCACGGTCCTCGACGACGTCGCCTCGATCGACCAGGTGGCCGACGGCTCCAACGGCTCGAAGGGGACCGTCTCGTACGACTTCGGTGAGCCGCTCGCGGCCGGCGGCTACCACTACGAGTGGGAGGTCACCTACGGAGATGGCAGCATCGAGACCTTCCCGAACGCGTCCGTGCTCTCGCTCGCTGTCCTGGAGAGCCTCGGAGAGGAGGCCTCGTGATCGCCGTCACCGTTGGTCTGCTCGCGAGCGTCCAGGCCCTCCATGAGTCGCTCGGCCGAACCTTCGACCCGACCGATGTCCGCGCGATCCGAAACCTCGAGGATGCCTCGGCGTTCATCCGGGGCTACACCCAGCAGGAGATAACCACCGTCACAGACGATGAGGTCGCCCTCGACGGCTCGGGTCGCTTCGCGATCCTGCTGCCACAGATCCCGGTGACGACCCTCACGTCGATCACGATCGCCGACGTGGAGCTGGACGTGACCGCCTACCGAGTAGACCGCTCGGGGATCGTGTGGCGCCTGGACGGGCTGAGGTGGCCGCTCGGACACGGGAACATCGGCGCCAAGTACGACCACGGCCACGACGAGGTTCCTCCCGATCTCGTGGGCGTTTGCGTCAACATCGCCAGCGACCTCGACGCGAAGGAGCAACGCCAACTTGCCGGCGGCGGGGTTAGCTCGCTCACGCTCGGACCGTTCAGCGTGGGCTACCAGTCGCCGACCCAGGCCCAGATCCTGGCCACACTCGCCTGGACCGATCGGCGGATCCTCGACAACTACCGGGTGCCGCAGTGAGCGCCGTCACCGAGGCCGCAGACGTCTTCAAGCAGATGCTTGCGGCTCAACCGCTTGCGTTCCCGTCGGTCGTCTCCATCGAGATCCCGACCGTCACCCGCGATGACGAGGGCGGTGAGGACGAGGACACCAGCACACGGGCCGTCCGACATGTCGACGTGCCCTGCCAGTTCGCCGACGTCGGGGCGACGTTCACCGACGAGGACCGGATTGTCACGGGCACCTTCGAGGACAGCTACCGAGGGGTGTTCCTGCTCGGGGATTGGCCTGAGATCGAGCTGACGGACGTGCTGGTTCACGACGGGGACGTATGGGACATCCGCTCGGTCGGTCGCGACGACTGGAAGATCGTGACTCATCTGGTGCTGGAGCGTAGGAACCCATGATCTCTCTCACCGTCGAAGGGCTCACCCAGGCCCTGGAGAAGCTCGGGGCCATCGAAGCGAAGGTCGCTCTGGCGGCGAAGCCGATGGCTGAGGCCGCAGCGGATCCGGTGCTCGAACGAGCTCGCTCCCTCGTGCCCGTGGACACCGGCCGTCTGCACGACTCGCTCGAGACGAAGCCGGATCCCCAGGACGCGACTGCGGTCCTGGTCGGCACGGACGTCGAGTACGCACGCTGGCCCGAGTTCGGGACCGTGAACATGGCAGCCCAGCCCTATCTCCGACCAGCCGCTGACTCGGGTGGTGGTTCCGCGGGCAAGCTCGCCGGCCTCGTGCTCCTCCGAGCCATAGGGCGGTTCGCGTGACCCTGGAGTCCGACATCGTCGACCAGCTGAGTACCGACCTCGGTCACTCCCGGATCTTCCCGGCACCGCTGCCCCAGGGGACGCAGCTTCCGGCCGTGGTGTATCAGAGGATCACGACGGCGCGTCTACGAGCCCACGAAGGCACGGTGCTCGTCGGGCCGCTCATCCAGTTCACCTGCTGGTCGAACACCGCCCGGGACGCCTTCGACCTTGGTCGAGCCGTCGTCTCCTCGTGGGAGAACCGCCTCGGGGAAGCCTTGGTGGAGGACACCCGCGACGGATACGAACCGGGAGCCAAGCTCTACCGCCGTGACGTCGACGTGCGTCTTTGGGCCTCGCTCGACGACGAGCTCGCCGACCTCAGTAGCTAACCCACTCGCGCCACACCCAAGGAGGCATTGTGAAGCTTGCGCCGTGGCTTCTGTCCGAGAACGACCGAGTTGAAGACGGTCGGTACGTCGTGGACGTACGGCTCACGCGCTTCTTCTATTTGCGTCCCTCGTTCTGGCGCGCGGTCTTTCGGAATGTCGTCCTTGACCAAGGGGGACCGCCTATCGCGTGAGCCTGTAGTGCCGGGGTACTGACAGCACGGACAGAAAGGAAGAATGAGATGGGACAGGCAGCATTGGCACAGGGCTGCACCCTCGATTTCGGTGGAACGGGTCTCGAGCTCGTCACGAACATCCAGGGCTTGGGACCTGAGAACTCCGACGTCGACGTGACGTCGCACTCGAGTCTGAACAACACCCGCGAGTTCATCGCGGGCCTGATCGACCCGGGCGAGCTCACCCTGGACCTGGACTACGACTTCAACGACCCGGGACAGCAAGCGCTGTTCGACAACGCGCTTGCCGCAGCGTCGGACCCCGCGGGCTCGACGCAGTCGCTCACGATCACCCTTCCCGACGGCACCTCCACCTTCACGGTGGATGCCTACGTGAAGAGCTTCAAGGTTTCCCTGCCGGCCGACGGCTCGGCACAGACGGCGGTGGCCGTGCTCCGCACGACCGGTCCGGTCACGCCTGGCTTCAGCTAGGCCAGCAACATCGGGGAGGGCTCACGGTCCGCATGCCGTGGGCTCTCCCTGCACTTCCCGTACGACCAGCACGTCCAGCACGTCCAGCACGTCCCGCGAGTGGCCCGCTAGGCCAGATCGGAGTTGCACCATGGGAAGGTTCCTGACCCGCGAGGACATTCTCGCCGTCTCGGATATCACCACGGAAATCCTCGAAGTTGAAGACTGGGGAGGCGCTGTCCGTATCCGCGGCCTCACTGGTAACGAGCGTGACAACTACGAGCAGTCGATCATCACCATGCGCGGCAACAAGGTCCTGCCAAAGTTCGTGGGGGCCAGGGCTCGCCTCGTGGCGCGGTCGGTTGTCGATGAATCCGGGAAACTGCTTTTCTCGGAGGACGATGTCGCGGCTCTTGGCCGCAAGTCGGCCGCAGCTTTGGAGCGCGTCTACGCGGCGGCTCGTAAGCTCTCGGGGCTGACCGAAGAGGACGTAGAAGAGCTCCTGGGAAACTCCGACGGCGTCCAGAGCGAGCCTTCTACTTCCGACTCGCGCTCGCCCTCGGACGCCCCGTCGCCGAACTCCTCGACTCCATCTCCAGTCGCGAGCTAGCCGAGTGGATGGCCTTCGAGCAGCTCGACGGCCCGGTGCTCGGGGCTCGTCGCGAGGACCTGCGGGCCGGTGTGATCGCCTCGACGATCGCCAATGTCAACCGTGGCAAGCGCGACCGTGCGATGTCCCCAGAGGACTTCGTCCTGCGGTTCGAGCGCGAGCAAGACCAGACACCGGAAGAGCAGGCCGAGCAGGTTCGGCGCGCCCTCGGTGGCAGATGAGCCCTCCGGTCTTCGGGCCGGGGGGTCTTGATCTGCGTGGGGACACGCCGTGAGCACGGTTGCCTCGCTCTGGGTCAAGGTCAACGGCGACGTCTCCGGACTCACGCGCTCGCTCGCGGTCGCGAACACCGCGCTGGCCGGGTTCGGGACGAAGTCGTCTTCCTCGGCGACGAAGGCTTCCTCGGCGTTCAGGGTCGCTGGGGCCGCCGCTATCGTGCTCGGCGCAGCGGCTGCGACCTCTCTGATCAAATCGGTTCAGGCCACGCAGGAGTGGGCAAACGAGGTCCGCACGCTCCAGAAGGTCACGGGGCAAACCGCCGAGCAGGCTTCGGGCCTGGCTGCGGTGGCCGGTGAGTTCGGGATCTCGATCGACAAGCTGAACGTCGGCTTCGGCATCTTCGGCAAGAACATCATCAACAGTGCCACGGGCCTCAACAAGTACGGCTTAGCCACGAGGGACGCTCAAGGCAATCTGCTTCCCTTCGACGTGCTGCTGGGCGAGGCCGCCGACAAGTTCGTCAGCTTCGGCAAGGGGATCGAGGGCACCGCGTTCGCGATGAACGTGTTCGGTCGGAGCGGTCGCAACCTCATCCCGCTGTTGGCCCTGGGCGCCCAAGGGCTTGCCGACATGGAGGCTCACGCGAAGGCCATGGGCTTGGTGCTTTCGCAGGACGACGTGAATGCGTCGCGCGCCCTAACCATCGCGCAGGCACAGCTCTCCGAGTCGATCAAGGGGGTCGAGGTCTCCATCGGGACGCAACTGATCCCCTCGGCCACGAAGATGTTCCAGCTCCTGGCCTCCGGAGTTCAGGTGCTGTCCGGGTTGCCGCAGGGCTTCCTTGCGACCGTCCTCGGAGTCACTGCGCTTACCGGTGCCTTCGCCGCGTTGTTCGCCGTGGGCAAGTTCTTCACCTCCACCTGGACGAAAGTCTTGGAGGTAACGAAGCTCAAGGTGGCAGCGGACCTTGAATCAGCCGGAAGCAGTGCCACGGCTGCCGGTGCGATAAGCCTTCAGCTCGACGCGACCGTTGCGCTCACCGCTGCGTTGAGCCGACTGGAGGAGTCGCTGGGACTCGCTTTCCCTGTCGCCACTGCAAAGGCTGAGGCTGCGCTAGTCGGCTTCGGAGCGACGGAAAGCGGTCTGCTGGTGCCGACCGGAGCGTTGGAGGCAAGGGTAACGCAGCTCGCGGTTGCGGAGGACCTCGCTGCGACGAGTTCCGGCGCCATGGTCATCGGGATCACGGCGCTGAACACCGCAGCTGCGCTGGCGATCCCCGTGCTCGCTGCGCTCTGGGTTGGGGCCAAGGTACTGGGGACGATCCGCTGGAAGCCCATTAGTGCCGAGGACTTCTCGCTCACGATGGGACAGCTCGAGGCCATTCACACCCAGATCACGAAGTTCACGCCCGTCAACTTCTTCCACGGATTCGGGAACCTGTTCGCCGGGGCGAACCTCTCGCCCCAGATCACAAAGAACTTCGAAGAGGTCTACAAGGGATTCGCTCTCAGGGCGCAGGCTGCTGGCGTCTCGCAGAACGTGGTGAACCAGGCGTTCTCCGACGCGCTGCCGTTGATCAACGCAAACCAGGATTCGATCAACGGTTGGCTCAAGGACCTAGAGACCAGCACGGGTCTGTCGCACTTGAGCGCCGACGCCACAAGGCAGTACGCGATCAGCCTGGACGATCTCACTGCGAGCTTGGAGGGGACCGGGCGACAGCTCAAATCGACGAGCTCGCTCGCTTCCACGCTCGGCCAGGTGACCGGCACGACGGCCGGAGAAGCCACGAAGGCATTCAACGACGCTGTCGTTTCGCAGACCGCTGCGCTGCTGAAGCAGAACCCCACGCTGGATGAGGCTAGCGCGAGAGTGCAAGCCTGGGCGAGCGTCACGACGGACTCGATCGCGAAGGCGCGTGCTTCGTGGAAGCAGTTCCACGATTCGACCGTCAGCCAACTCGACTTCCTCGGTCCGTCTCTTGACCAGTTCGCGGGGAAGGCGAACGTGGATCTGGGCAAGGTCGACGAGTCGCTGAGAACCGCGCTCTCCCAGACCAATAACTTCGTCGGCGCACTGTTGACGATCGAGCGGACAGGTCCGCTTGGCAAGGAGGTCGCCTCCGGTCTGCTGGCGCTCGGGCCGCAGTACGCGGGGCTCACGCAGCAGATCGCATCGGCCAGTGGGAAGACACGGAAGAAGCTGATCGGGGACTTCGCGGCGGTGTTGGCTGCTCAGCAGACCGGTGCCTCCAAGCTCACGAACGCACTCGACTTCCCCCTCCACCAGTTCGTCCACGCTTTCCAGGTCACGGTCAACGGTCTCGCTACCACGTTGGGCAAGACGCCACCCTTCGAGTTCAAGACCAAGCACGATCAGTTCGACGCGGCTTTTGCCCACATCAAGCACCAGCTCGACACGATGAAGGGTCCGAAGCCGTTCGAGTTCACCGGGCAGGACGAGACCAGCTACATCATGGATCGCCTCGAGAAGCGGTTCCCGAAGTTCGCGACCGGCGTCACCATCCCGATGAAACCGAAGGACGACGCGACCGCGGCCTTCGACGCACTGCTCGCCGGGACGCCGTGGGCATCGCTCGCGAAGGGCGTCACGATCCCGATGAAGACCAAGGACAGGGCGACCGGGCCGTTCGTGTCGCTCCTGAACGGGACTCCGTGGCAGTCGCTGGCGACAGGCGTCAGTGTTCCCGTGAAGGTGCATGACGAGGCCAGCGGGAGGCTGGCCGCGATCATCCGGCAGCTCCAGATCGTGGCCGTCGGTGCCACCGCAGCGATCACGGTCGGCACAGGGCACAAGGGCGGTCCCGTCCACCAGGGCGGGCTCATCCGTCACGACGGCGGCCCCATCCCGCACGCAACCGCGGTCGCGAGGATGCACTCGGGCGGCCTCAAGCCCGACGAGGTCCCGGCGATTCTGCAACGGGGCGAGTACGTCATCCGCCGCCAGTCCGTAGCGAAGATCGGGATG
Source organism: Actinomycetota bacterium (assembly GCA_030774195.1). GTDB lineage: Bacteria > Actinomycetota > UBA4738 > UBA4738 > HRBIN12 > AC-51. The sequence continues at coordinate 8,166 of JALYLP010000521.1, forward strand.
CCGGTCCTGGACTCCCTGAACCGCCTGCACTCCGGTGGAGACATCGGCGACATGCTCTCGAAGATCCCGACGGCGATCTCGAAGGTCTCGAACCCAGCGCCGTCTTCGGCTGCTGCTGGAGCCTCGAAGACGATCGAGCGGTTCCACACTGGCGGCACGACGTCGCGGACCCGAGAGATCTCTCGCACGATCGAGCGGATGCACACGGGCGGGAAGATCGAGCGCACCTTCCGCACGGTCGAGAAGCTGCACACCGGTGGACCCGCGAAGATGGCCCTGGAGTTGAGAGCGGGCCGGGGAGTCCCACAGGTCTTCCATGCTGGCGGCACGACCTCGGTTCCGGCTGTGGCGGTGAACCTGTCCCAGCTCGCCCCGGTGCTTCACGGCGGCGGGGTCGTCCTTCACTCCGGTGGGCTGCTGCGCCAGTTCGTGGTGTTGCACTCGGGAGGCACGCGCACACAGCCCGCGATCCACGTCCACGTTCCCTCGCTGTCGGTGGCTTCCCACCAGCACCGGGTTCTGCGGTTCCACGCCGGCGGGAGGATGCGTGAGGTCAGGGTCATCGAGCGGATGCCCGTCTTGCACTCAGGGGGGATGACGCCGCAGATCGCGAGGCTGATGCCGTTGCTGATCGCGGGGTCGCTCTCGGTCTTTCATCATGGAGGTCTGCGGGGCCTCATGCGGCAGGTCCTGCACGACGGCGGAACCGTGGTCCCTCAGGACCCCGGTCTGCGGGTGAGCGGCCTGTCTCAGAGCGCGAACCGTGGCGACGTCAACCTCAAGGTCTCGCTGGATCGTCGCAGGTTCGGCCGTGACCTCGAGTGGGCCCAGGCGGACTTCGGTCCATAGCACTTCGTAGGAGGTCTGGATGCCCCAACCCCTCGTGACTGGTCTCGGCCTGCGCGTTCCGGCCCCTGCGGGAGCGCTGCCGTCCGGGATCGACTTCGAGACGATCAACGTGAACTGGTCCGAGCTGCAAGCCTCGGCCGGTGCTGCGATCGGGGGGGCTGGCAAGACCAAGATCGACAACGCGATCGCATCGGGCAAGCCGTTCCGCGTGCGGATCTTCTGCGGGATCAACGCTCCGAACTTCGTGAAGGCCGCGGTGGGCACGGTGACGATCACCAACCCGCTCTCGGGAGCATCGGGGACCTGCCCGAAGTTCTGGCGGCCGTTGCACGGGGACTACTACGAGGACTTCATGACGAAGTTCGAGGGCGCCTACCCGGACGGCACGCTCTCGCTCATCTTCGAGGCCAGCTGCACGACCGTCTACGCGGAAATGATGATCAAAGGGCTGCGGTCGGCGACGAGCCCCTCGATCGCCCAGGCCAACTGCACGGCGCTGTGGAACGCCGGCTACCGCTTCGACGATGCCTCCAAGCCCGGGGACGAGGTCCGGGCCCAGGAGCGTGCGCTCACAATCATGTCTGGGCTGTGGGGCGATACGCGGGTCGGGTTCGCCTTCTCGGCCATGGAGGTCATCACCTCGGCGACGACGGCGACACTCGACGAGTCCTACACGCTGGCACGGATGCTGGCGTGGCGGGCCGCGATGGGCGAATCCTTCGTCCCGCAGAACAACTCGTTGAGGGACAGCTACATCGCCAACCCCAGCGGCCCCCGGCCGTACCGACCGAGCCTTCAGCTTTTCAAGGACATCATGAAGGTCGGCAAGCCCTTCTCGTTCCAGACCGGGGCCATCGTCGGCACGACAGCTGGCTTCACCAGCCTCAAGGACACTGGGGACTTCGCCGCCGACATGGGCGCCCACGCGCTCGAGGGTCCGAACGGTCAGGCCTACTCCAGCGCGTGGGGCGGGATCACGACCTCGGACGCGCTGATCGTCTCGGCCGAGCTCCAGGCCAACGACGCCCCGCCGCCAGCCACGAAGCTCCGCGTCGTCTCGGTGAACGCCGGGGTGAAACCGGGACAGAACGTCCCGTTCGACGTGGTGATCGAATCCGACGACGCCTCCGACCTGCCCGCGGACGTGGCAGCGTCGACGGGTGTGACGCTCAGCGTGCAGACCGGAAGCGGTGCTCTGTCGGGGACGGTCTCGGGCACGATCGCCGCAGGCTCGAGCGGTCTGACGATCTCGGGAGTGGTCTACGACACGGTGGAGTCGGGCGTCGTGCTTCGCGCGACGAGGACTTCGGGGGACTCCTTGTCCTTCGGTGATTCGGCCCCTTTCGATGTGGACACCGTCGCGGATCCACCGCCGGGTCCTGATCCACAAGATCCTCCCCCCGGCGTCCTATCGACGCAGCTGCTGATCTCGGCGGTGAACGGCGGGGCTCAGGTCCACACCTCGGAGTCGTTCTTCGTCGTTGTGCATTCGGCGAACGATGCCGGGGTCTTCCAGGACGTCATCGCAGATACGGACATCGTGATCTCGCTCGCCGCAGGCTCGGGGACGCTGTCGGGGACGCTGACCGGAACGATCCTGACCGGTCGGCACGTCGTCACGATCTCGGGGCTGCTGTACGACACCGCCGAGTCCGGGGTCTCAATCCTGGCCGATGCGACCTCGGGCGACGACCTGGCGTCGGTGATCTTTTGAGCCCTTTCAGTGTCACCGATCCCGCAAGCCCTAGCCTCTCTTCGGAGCCCTGGCACGTGTCGATCCACGACTTGGACGGCACCGAGACGATCGCCGAGCTGCCGCTGCGGGACTGGTCGTTCATGCACGAGCTGAACGGCCCGGGGAGCTTCGAGGCCGAGATCAACATGGTCGGCCCCTGGCAAGTGCTTCGCTCGGACGTGGAGCCGGGTCAGAAGGAGTATCGGTGCTTCGAGGGCGACGTCTTGCGGGCTTCCGGGCGGATCTGGGCGGCTCGGGTGGACCCTGGGATGGACAACCGCAAGGTCCGCCTCGCCGGCAACGGGCACTGGAGCGTCATCCAGCGCCGGGGGGTGGACTGGGAGGTCCGCTACGAGCCCGACGCGGAGGATCCCCCGAGCCCGCTCACGAACTACGGCTACGACCAGTCCGAGATCGTCTTCGACCTCATCGACCGGAGCCAGGCCGAGCCCGGGGGGGACATCGGCATCACGGACGGGGTTCACGACGGCACCCCGGTCACGCGACGGCGGTGGTACTGCGTCGAGGACGGGGTCAAGGTCTCCGACGTCGCCGAGGAGTTCGAGGCTTTGTCTCAGGGCATCGACTACGCGATCACCCCGACGCTCACCGACGACTCGCTCAAGCAGTTCGTCACCTGGCAGCCCAAGCGCGGCACCGACCTGTCGGACACGATCGTGTTCAACCCGGGGGACTACCTCGACACGCTGAACTACGAGATCGACGCCGGGAACCTGATCTCCCGGGCGCACTCCCGCGGAGACGGCGACTGCAACCCGCCGATCGCGGACATCACCGACGACTCCTCGTTGGCGGGGTACGGGCTGCTCGAGGACTTCGACAGCGTCTCGTCCGAGGAACAGACCGACGTGACCGAGCAAGCCGAGGAGATGCTCGCCTCCCGCCGCGATGCACAGCAGAACTTCGACGTCTACTACTACCTCCCCAACGGTCCGGCGATCGGCACGTTCGACATCGGGGACCTCGTGCGGTTCATCGACGACCGGGACGGGTGGGGGATGGACGAGGTCCTTCGCGTGAACGAGGTCGAGGTCACGATCCAGATGCCCCAGATGCCTTTCGTCCGAGTGAACCTGGGGCCGCACGAAGACGAGCTCGGGTTCTCATGACGACCAACCGCAAGCCCCGCGGCGACACGGCAACCGAACGTCGACGCAACCGTCGCCACCATCGCGACTACCGGCGTCACAAGCAGAACCCATGTCCGCACGGCCCTGCCGCGCCCGACGGTCTGTTCGGAGAGTACAAGCGCCACGCCGGTCGGCGTCGGCACAACCGGTGGCACGCCGAGATTCGCTGGAAGGACGTGCGTCTGGACGACGAGGGCCTGCCGATCCTCGTCAAGGACTACCGGGTCGAGGTCTACTACTCCGCGCAGGAGGGGACCTTCGACGCCGACACGATCAGTGACGACACCTGGTTCCTGCACGACCGGTTCAAGGTCAGGGACAAGGAACGGACCGACGATCCGCTGAAGTTCCACAAGCGCGTGAAGGAGATCCACGGGCAGCTGTGGTACGGGTTCAGGGTCCAGGCCGAGAGTCTCGCGGGGTGCGATTCGGACTGGGCCTACTACTCCCTGGGACGGCCCGACGACGGCCCGCCGGCGCCGGAGAACGTGAAGATCCTTCGGGCCTCGCACGCGATCCGTCTGCGCTGGGAGTCCCCACCCCTTCCGACCGATGACGAGATCATCGACGAGAACGTCGCCCACTACGTCGCCCAGCTGTGGAGCAACGCCGACTTCGGACCCAACCTGACCTTTACCGCCGACGGTGCGACCGACGTGTTCACCTCGGCCGGGCATGGGTTTCAGAACGGCGACCCCGTGATGCTGTCCAACACGCCGAGCCCTGTGGACCTGCCTGGAGGCACCCATTCGTGGCGCCCGTACTTCGTGACGAACAAGACCACCGACACGTTCAAGCTCGCTCGATCCGAGGACGGTGCGGCGGTTGGGCTGTCTTCGGATGGGAACGGGGTCGTGCACTGGGGACTCGTTCGGGCCTCGCGTCACATCCACCGCCATCATCACCTCTTCAGGATCGACCCGCAGGACTTCGACGAGGACGTGATCTTCTACGGCCGGGTGGAGTCTGTCTCCGGTGACCACTCGAAGTCGGCCTGGATCCCGGCCACGTCCCCGGTCGGTAACGACGATCCAGAGGCGAGCCCCACAGGGAAGCGGCCGCTCTGGCACCGTCACGGAGGTCTCACGTTCACGATCCCCGGAGCCGTCCAGGAGAAGACCTATCGGGTTCCTCACCGGATCGAGGACGACTACCTCATCCGCCGCGTCACCGCCGCCGCCGATCGCGCAGGCTCGGGAGGCTCCACCCATTTCGACATCAAGGTCAACGGTTCGCCGTACGTGTTCGACCTTGTCGGGGCGGATCAGGTCCACCTCAATGCTGGCGACACGGACGGGTCTTCGAAGGACGTAGCGAACGCAGTGTTGTCGCGGGGGGACCATGTCCGCGTCCGTTGCACGCAGGTCGCTCCTACGCCGCCACGCAACGTCACCGTTCACATCGTGGCCGACAGGATCGCCCCCGAGGAACTCGCGGCGACGGACTCCGGTGGTGGTGGTGGATCGACCGGTCCTATCAACGACGACTTCACCGACGCGATCGAGGGTTTCTTCACACCCGACACGTACGGGATCTTCTTCGCCGATCATCCCGAGCTCACCGATCTGACCGGGGCGTCGAAGGAACCAGGCGAGCCAGATCACGCTGGGGATGCTGGCGGTCACTCTGTCTGGTTCGCCTTCCAGCCGAACACGACCGCCACCTGGACCGTCGAAGTGGACACCGAGAGCGCATCGACCAATCCGCCGCTGCTCGGTGTCTACACGGGGATCTCGGTGGATGCGCTGAGCACGCTCTCGCTCACAGGATCCTCGTACGGATCCCTCGGCGGAGGCAGGAACTACGTCACCCAGAGCTACGACCTCGTGGCCGGAGTCGTCTACTGGGTCGCCGTCGACGGCCAGGGTGGCGAGATCTTCACCTTCGACATCTACGCCTATTAGCCAATGACGACCCTGAACGATTCCGCGTACACGGTGCTCGACAACAGCGTTGCCGATGTGACGCTCCCGGCATACTCGGTTGGCGATCTGCTGGTCCTGTTCTTCACTGACTCGCTGCTTACGGCTTTCTCTGTTCCCAGTGTGAGCGGGTGGACGCGGAACGAGTATGGGTTCGTCCGCATCGCCGATGGTTCAGAAGGCTCGGTGCTGCCCGCTGCTAGTTACAACCCGACCTCTCAACCCTGGGTAGGTGTCTGGTGCGCGAGCTCCTGGGTCCCCACCAGCGGTTACGAATGGAACTGGGGGAGCCTAAGCACCGAGGTAGTCGGCTCCTACTACGGTTCCAACGGTGACGGAAGCGGGACTCCGGTCGAGATAAGCGGAACAGACGCCTTCGAGCCCGATCTGTTCGTCAGTCACATCCTGTTCGGCTGGTTCCCCGACGTTGGCACAGCGGCGGCGGCGGGCTTCGGCGTGTCCTTCCCGTATGCGAGCTTCGATGCTGCGACCGGGACGCCCTCTCCGATAGTCGAGTCAACATTCAGCACAGGTTCGATTAACTTCGACCAGACGAACATCGAAACGGTCTTAGCTGACGTCCTCGACATCGCCGGCGACTTCGGCGCATGGACGTTCGCTGTCGACTGGACATTCGGTCCCGGTCTTACCGGTGGACGGGCGGCGACGCTACTCGGGATCCCTCTCATCCTGGGGCCGATAACCGGCGGCGGCGGCGGCGGCGGCGGTGGTGGGGGGGGCGGAGGGCAACTGGCTCGCCAGCCAGACGGCTACTGGGGAATCGTCGCGGAGTAGGAGGCAGCCATGAAAGCTCCTGAAACCGTGCTCGATCCCGCTGACGGCCTGTGGCACTACGTCATCGACGGCGTCCTCTCCGAAGTCGGCTACAAGTCTCGTGCCGAGGCCCACGTCGCCGGCCGCGACGCCGTGATCGCCAGCTCCGGCTAAGGAAATCCGAAGGGACATCGCGTGAACCAGTACACCCTCAAGACTCGCGAATCCACGTCTGACCCGGTCCTTGCAGGCCGGCTCGAGGACGTGCTGGGGCACCGGTTCGACAGCCACCGTGGACGCAAGTGGATGTGCCAACTCCGCGACAACGGCAACCTCGTCAACTGCACCCCACGCGAGCGCAACGACGATGCGGCCCGTCACTTCGCCCGGATCCTCAACCGCGACTCCAAGCCGGGTCAGACGTGGGTGATCAAGACCCAGCTCGGGTGGTCGGTGCGGGTGATCGTTCACGAGTCCGTCGCGGGGGACCGGGTCATCGACGCCGCGAAGTCCGAGATCGGTTCCCCCTACGTCTTCGGTGTGGCGAACGGTCCTGAGGATCCGGGCAAGGACGCCTTCGACTGCTCCGGCTTCACGCTGTGGGCGTGGGCGACCGTGGGGGCCTACCTGCCACACTCGGCCGAGGCCCAGCGGACCGCCGGCAACGTGCACCTATTCCGTAACCAGGCTGATTGTCAGCACGCGGATCTGGTGCTGATGCACTTCCCGAACTCACGAGGGATTCCGTCGAACCAAGCGTCTCACGTCGGTCTCTGGGCTGGTGAGAACACGATGCTCGACACGCGCAGTCCGAGCGAGCCGGTGGCGTTCCGCTCTATCGAGCTGGGCAACGTGCTCGCCTATGGACGAGTCTCAGGTCATCCGCTGCCGTGATCGAAGTCGTCGTCCGTGAGCTGGATGTGCCCCAGGCGCTGTTCGGTCTAGCGGCAGTCGTCGCCGCTCTCGGGGTCCCGTCAATCATCGCCGCTTATCGCTCAGGCAAGAACGCTCACAAGATTGACGCCATCGGCGAACAGGCAGCCCAGGCTGCCAGGGCGGCAGTCACTGAGGCGGAGCTGCCCGACAGCAACGGTGCCACCCTGGGCGAGACAGTCGAGCAGATGGGTAAGACAGTCGCGGTCATCCAGGTAGACGTGGACCAGGTGAAACAGGCAGTAACGTCGCAGCGGTCGAACTATCAGCGAATCGAGGGCAAGGTCGACGAAGCTCTGGCTGTCGTCGAGGAGGTCAAGGCCGAAACCGCACCGCTCGCTGATTGGGTTCGTCGTGCGATGACAGCGACACGTCACGGGCGCCGCGCCTCAGACAAGCCAGACGAACTCGGATGAGGAGAACCCCATGATCGCTGCTGACTCCAACGGAGTGCTGCTCACCGCCGTGCTGATCCTCGTCGGCATCGCCGCGCTCGTGTTCATCGTTCGTCGCCGCTGACCGCCGCGTTCCTCACGAAGTAGCCCTCCGGGGAGGTGCTTTCCCATGACGTATGGCTTAGGTCGTCGACCGCTGCCCAAAGACGAGCGCGACTTCAGCGTTCGTCGCATTCCCCAGCTCCAGGAGACCACGACCACGCGCAAGTTCTGGTCGATGGGCGGACCTGACATGCGTCTGGATCAGGGTCAGACCGGGACGTGTCAAGGGCAGGCCTGGACGAACTGGCTGATCGCCGGTCCGATCACGCACCCCGACTTCCCCGCGTTCTCAGACGCCGATACCGCCGAGGCGTTCGCACGCCAGCTCTACCTCGACGCCACCGGGGACGCGACGCTGGAGCAGGGCGCCTACACCCGGCAGATCCTGAAGGTGCTCACCCAACGGACGTGGATCGGCGCGTACTACCGCTGTTCGAGCGTCGACGAGATCGTGCAGACGATCCTCACCGTGGGCCCGGTGTGTCACGGGAGCTCGTGGTTCAACTCCATGTTCGATCCCGTCTCCGAGTATGAGAACTCCTATCTCCGCGTCGACGAAGCATCCGGAGTGGCGGGGGGGCACGAGTACCTGTTGAGCGCGGTCAACCTCGCGCCGGCAGAGGGACCTCCTTACGTTCGGGTCGAGAATTCGTGGGGTGGGTCGTGGGCCCACAACGGCTGCGCCCGCATCTCGATCGATGACCTCCGGGTCCTCTTCGTCGGTGATGCCTACGTGTGTTCGGAATCGGTCTTCTGATGGCGCGTCACATCCGCGGAAGGTTCGCTGGCGATCTCCTCAGAGGCATCCCCGGCTGTACTCCTGCCGGACCGTTGAACTATCGCAAGACGCGCCGACGGATCACGGCGCTGCTCGCCTGGATGCGGGCAGAGTCCGGCAACGAACTGAACGACGGCACCCATCCAGGCGGCGGTGCTGCATACAACCCGCTGGGCTCGACCTATCCCTACGACTACCCCAAATACAACGAGGTCGGCGTTCGCAACTACCCCGACTTCGCGAGCGGTGTCCTCGCGACGCTGGAGACGTTGGATCTGCCCGACCACAACTACGAGCCGATCATCGCCGCGTTGCAGGCCGCGAAGATCATGGACGTTTCGCTCGCCGTCGCCGCGTCTGAGTGGGGCACGGGCATGGGTGTGCTTAACACGATCTCGTACACGAAGGATTACTACCGACAGGAGTACCTAAGGCCAGTGGGGATCCCGTGAACGGCAACCGGCTGCGTCTTATCGGGGCGATCGCGGCGATCACGATCCTGTTGGTGCTTGTGGTCTCGGGACTCAGCGTCGGCAATCGGGTCAAGAACTGTCACGCGACCCACACCTGCACGAGCCCGTCGCCCACCGTGACTCAGACTCCCTCGCCATCCTCGCAGCCGGGCGACTACGGTCCCCAGACCTCGATCTCCTGTCCCGCTGGCGCCGTGGACATCTCGGCGTCCCAGGACATCGCTGCGGTCGTCTCGTCTCACGTCGCCGGGACCGCGTTCTGCGTCCTCGCGGCCACCTTCCACCCCACATCCCCGATCAACATGAAGGCTGGAGACAGCCTGACGGGCCAGTACGGCGCGGTCATCGACGGCACGAACGTCACACAGGGCTACGACGTTGGGTCCACCGCCATCATCCGGGGGTGGAACTGCTTCACCACGGCACCGTGCAACAACGTCACCATCCGCAACCTCGTCATCCGCAACCTCGCCACCCATGACTGCATCGGGATCTACGAGGACGGCTCAGTCCTACCCGGCACCGGGTGGACGGTCGACCACAACGAGACCTCGGGATGCACCATGGGGATCGCGACCTGGAGCAACGGGACCTTCAGCCACAACTTCACCCACGACAACGCCTGCGGGATCGGGGGCTACCGGAACTCCTACGTCGTGGCCGACCACAACGAGATCGCCCACAACCAGAACAGCGGGTGCAAGTGGGCGGCGGGCGACCACATCACCGTCACGAACAACTACGTCCACGACAACGCCTACACCGGGCCCGAGCTGAACGCGGGGATCTGGCTTGACACGGTCGGGCCGGGGAACCTGATCAGCGGCAACACGGTCCAGAACCAAGCCTTCGGGATCATGTACGAGGCCACCGACGCCGGCAGGATCACGGCCAACACCGTCA
>JALYLP010000522.1 GCA_030774195.1 Actinomycetota bacterium
CAGGCGGAAGGTACGGCGCACCGTGAAATGAAACGCCTCGTCGGGTATCACCCAGGCGACCGTTTCGAGGAGGAAGGCCATCGCCTCGGACTGCGGGACGTCCGCCCTTAAGGCCTCTTCGGGCGCAGTCCCGAACTCGGACAACGTCAGATGGGGTACGAAGTCGGCTGTGTGCGGCAGGTCGAGCCGAAACAGGTCGGTCGCCAGCAGGACGGTCCGTAGCTCGTAGATGCCCTGGCTGGGCACGACTGGTAGATACACCACTGAAGATCCACTGAACCGCGTCGGTCGATCGAATTGCAGCCTCATCGAGGCTGCGCTGCGAACGGCCGTCCGGACGCGTTCCTCATCGGCAGAGCTCGGCGCGGCCGCGAACGGGGGCGTCACGGTAATGTGCGCCCCGAACCGGCCTGCCGAGACCGGGTCGAGGCGCTCGCGGATCGGGTTCAGAATCGAGGCGAGCTCCTGTGGCGGCTCGATGACCAGCGCCCCGTACCGGTAGGCGCGCTGCCATGTCGGCCAACCGCCGCCCTTCGGGAAGTACACGTGCAGAGCGTAGCGCGACAATTCCTGTGCGGCCTACAGTCCGACGCTAACTGGGAAGGCGACCAACTCGGCGGGATGGACTGCGTACAGGCCCTGAGTCAGATTGGCTCGTAGCGGAACCGATCGCGGTCGCGCACGACCCGGCCGACCGGCCGCCTGGCCTCGTGCGAGAGGACGATCAGCCAACCCTCGTCGGCGGCCTGGGCGAACAGCTCGACCTTGCGCGCGACCGAGTCGAGCGGGAAATCGTCGAACGCGGTCACCCACCGGGGGTTGGCAGCCCACGGCCGCATGAACAGGTCACCGAAGAACGCGAGTGTCTCTCCGGCCGGCCCGCCGCCACGCACGATGATCGCCTGGTGCCCGGTCGAGTGCCCCCCGGTCGGTACGACTGTCACGCCAGAAAGCAGCTCGCGCTCGCCCTCCGCCCAGCCGGCGGCGCCCCAATCGGCCACGAGCCGCAGCTCCGGCTGGACGTACGAGGCAACGAGCCGCGGGTTGTCCCCGAGCCCAACCTCCCATTCGGCCTTCTGCGCGACGATCCGGGCGCGGGGAAAGGCACGCGAACCGTCGGCCCGGAGCAGGCCCCCGGCGTGATCGAAGTGGAGGTGGCTCATCGCGACGATGTCGACGCTGTCGGGCTCGATGCCGGCGGTCTCGAGCGCGGCCACGACCCACGGACCCTCGTACGTGCGCATGGCCCGGGTCTTGTCATCGACCCGTTCGCCGATCCCGGTCTCGACGAGCACCCGGCCCGCGGGCGTCTCGATGATCAGGCAGTTCAGCGCCTGGAGGAGCCGACGCTTGTCGTCGACCTCATCCGCGACGAGGTCGCCCCACAGCACCCACGGCACCGGGCCGAACAGCGTGCCCGCATCGGAGCGAAATGTGCCTGCCTGGACGAGCGCGACCTGGACGCCACCACCGAGATCCCGCCGCCAGTCGACGGCGTCGTTGAGACCCACCGTCCTATTTGCGGGTGGTCTGCTCGCTCCGCCGCCCGTCCTCGAAGTCGCGGTGGAACGCGGAGGCCGTGGGTTCCGACTGCCCCTGGTACTTCGACCCGAGCTCGGGCGAGCCGTACGGCCGGTCGACCGGCGACGACATCCGGAAGAAGCTGATCTGCCCGATCCGCATCCCGTAGTAGAGGGCGATCGGCAGGTTGGCGACGTTCGAGAGCTCGAGCGTGAGGTTGCCCTTCCACCCGGGGTCGACGTAGCCGGCCGTCGAGTGGATGAGCAGGCCGAGACGGCCCAGGGACGACTTTCCCTCGAGCCGGGCGACGAGGTCGTTGGGCAGCTCGACCCACTCGAGCGTCTGGCCCAGAACGAACTCGCCGGGATGGAGGATGAAGGGCTCGTCGTCGGCGACGGTCAGCAGCTCGGTCAGGTCCGGCTGGGGTGCCCGCACGTCGATGTACGGGTAGCGGTTGTTGCGGAATACCCGGAAGGTTCGATCGAGGTGGAGGTCGACCGACGAGGGCTGGAGGTCCTTGGCGTCATACGGATCGATCCGGACCGCCCCATCCTCGAGCGCCGCCCGGATGTCGCGATCCGACAGGACGCTCAATGAAGCACGCTCACTGGGCGAGACCCCCGTTCCCCTTCTCCCCGTACAGCATGTCGACCTCGCGCTTGAGGTCCTCGAGGTCCTCGAAGCTCTGGTAGACGCTGGCGAACCGGATGTAGGCGATGTGGTCGATGCCGCGGAGGGCGGCCATGGCGAGGGCGCCCACCCGCGACGAGGGTACCTCGCTGGAGCCCGCGGATCGCAGATCCGCCTCGATCCCGTCGGCCGCCTCCTC
>JALYLP010000523.1 GCA_030774195.1 Actinomycetota bacterium
CCACGACGGTGGCGCGGCGTTCGGGCACGCGGCGCGCGGCGGCGAGCGCAAGCACCTGCCCCAAGAGCGCCTGGCGCTCCTGGGGCCACACGTAGAACCCCTGAGCACCGGCAGCGATCGCGGCGCGGAGCGACGAGATCGACTCGCGGGTCGCGAGCGCGAGGAGTGCCGCGCTCCCCACGCCGGCCGCCGCGATAGCCGGTTCGGCGACCACGGCGTCCGGCTCGAGCTGCCGGACGGCCTCTGCGAGCTGTCGGTCGTCCGCGGCGGTCGCGACGACGCGCGCGCGACCGCTGCGATCGAGGAGGTGGAGCACCTCCTCGGCGACCTCCTGCGATCCGATCGCAAGGATCACCCGTGCGACATCGTCCATCGCCGTTCCCTTTCGCGTGCGTCAGCCAGCCACGTACGAGGGGAAGGAACGAGGGGGATCGTCGGGAGGAGGAGGTGGTTCGCTCCGACGACGCAACCTTATCCTCAGGGCTGCGGCCGGAACCATCCCCAGACCGGCCCATCCGCCGGTCTTGTCGGGGGATTAGGCGCTAGCGATAGACGCCGTTGTGACCGAGGCTGAAGCGGCCCGGCTGCGGGAAGTACGCGAGCCCGTGCGGATCGCCGCCGACCTCGATCCGCCGGATCACGTGGCCGTCTGCCGTGGAGATCGCCTCGACCGTCGTGCCGTACCGGTTGGAGACCCAGATCTGCGATCCGTTCGGGGTGACCTGCACCATGTCCGGGCTGCCGCCGACGTTCCATGTGTGCACGACCGCACGCTTGGAGAAATCGATCACGGAGATCGTCCCGGCGAGCCGGTTCGTCACGTAGAGCTTCGTCGTATCCCGGCTGATGGCCATCCCATGGGCGCCGTTGCCCGTCGGGATGAAGCCGCGCACCGTCATCGACACGGGGTCGACGACCGAGACGCCACCGAGCCCTTGGTTCGCAACGAAGAAGACCTTGCCGTTCGGCGAGAGCTTGACGTCGACGGGGAGACCACCCACGTGGATCGTTCCCACGACCCTCATCGTCTTCAGGGCAACCTTCACGACCGTTCCGTCGAACTCGCAGCCGATCAACAGGTACGAGCCGTCTGCCGAGAAGTCCAGGTGGTCCGGTCCGTTGCACGGCATCGTGAGCGGCTTGATCAGCTTCCACGTGTGCGGATCCATGAAGTCCAGCCGGTCGTAGTACTCCGCGACGTCGATCGCCTTCGAGCCGTCGGGGGTGAAGTAGAGGTTGTACGGGTGCTCGACCCCGTGGATGATCCGGGCCAGCTTGCCCGTGCGCGGGTCGATCACCGCCAGCTCGTTCGTCCCATCGACGTCCACGTAGAGCCAGCGCATGTTCCACGACGGCGTGACGTGCTCGGGGAACGACCGGTACCCCAGATCGATCGTTCGCACGATCCGGAAGGTCTTCGGGTCGATCACCTCGACCGTGCCCGGCAAGCCGTTCGGCACGTAGACGAACGACGGGTCGTTCGCCACGGAAGGACGCAACCGGTTCCTCGTGATCGCCGCGTAGACGTTGCCGCCGCTGCGGGACGATGCCGAGGCGCCGTTCCCCTGGGACGCGGCCGGCGCCGTCTCGGCGCGCAGCGAGGCTCGGAGCACCTTGCTCGACGTGGAGGTGTTCCAGCCGCCGATCAGCAGGATGCGGCGGCCGGCCGCGACCGCGGCGTCGGCGATGGGCTGTCCCAGTGGTGGCTCCGCCTCCACGTGCCACGTGCTCGGGTCGATCTCGCTCGCCCTCGCGAGTGCCGTGTCCGACGCGTCTCGCCCCCCGACGACGTAGATCCTCCCGCCGAGGGTGAATGCCGCCGCGTGGGCGATGGGACTCGGGAGATGAGCCGTCAACGTGGTCGCACCCGAGCTGGGGTCGAACGTGTATACGTCGTTGACGGGTCCGCTCGATGCTTGCCCGCCCGCGATCACGAGCCGTCCGCCGACCTCGGTCACCGCCGGATACCGCAATCCGACCGGGAGGTGTCCGACCATGGAATACGACGTCCCATCCGTGGTCGCGTAGATCTCGGAACGCGGTCGAGTGCCGTCGTACCCACCGACCAGATAGGTGGTGGTGCCGATCTGTGCCGCAGCCAGGTCCGAAAGGGCGACCGGTAAGTGGCCGACGACCGAACCCGTTCCGGTCGCCGGATCGAAGGCCTGCACCGTGTCGGTCCCTGAACCTGCGCCACCGGCGAAGACGAACAGCTTGCCCGTGATCATGGCCGCCGCGGCGTCGTGCACCGGCTGCGCGAGGGAACCGAGCGGGGTCAGTCGTCCCGAGGCCGGGTTCATCGAGAAGACGCCGCCGACGGTGGTATCGGCGGCGTCGAGCCCGCCGGCGATGTAGATGACGTCGCCGTCCCATACCGCGACGCTCCGCTGGATCGGCGCGATCAGACCGTAGCCGGCCGACCTTACCGCGAGAGCGGCAGCTTCCGGTGCCGTGATAGGAGCCGAGGAGCCGTGCGGCGTGGAGGGAGCTGTGGTCGGGGTGTCCGACGTTCGAGAGGTGGCGCCGGTGCACGCGACCCCGACCGCCGTCATCACCGCGATGAGCGAACGTTGAGACGCTCGAAAGCGGAACCGCGAGGAACGTGCAGGATCGATGGCGCGGATGATAGTGGGCACTTCCTTCCGGAGCTCCGGCCGTTCCAGCGGTTCACGAAACCCCCACACGGAACAAACCATGTTCTAACCGATCCCACAGTCGCGCTCCGACCTCACCCCTTGCCCTAACTCGTCACCCTCCGTAGGGTCGAGAGGACTCCATGACCCCCCGAGGGAGGGAACACCATGTCGATGATCCGTGCTCGGTCCGTCCGTGGTCTGGCCTCACTGGTCGCGGGATCGCTGCTCGTCCTCGCGATGAGCGTCGAACCGGCGCATGCACAGACCACCGTCCACGTGCTCGTGTCGTTCGATGAGTCGGCCGGCCAGAACACCGAAGGCATGGCGATCGACCGGACCGGCGGGATCTACGTCAGTGTCTCGCCGCTCGGCGACCTCTGGAGGATCCCCCCGGGATCGACCCAACCGCAGCCGTTCGGGCACGTCGACGGGATCCTGCCGGGTGACTTCGGGATGCTCGGCTTGGCGGTGGACGTGTTCGGCAACGTCTACGCGGCCGTCCAGTCGGCGAACCCCGATGCCGTCGGCGTGTGGCGCTTCGATCGCGGAACCGGGGACGCGACCCGACTCCCCGGCACCGAGTCGATCGCGATCCCGAACGGGCTCGCCTTCGACAAGCAGAAGAACCTGTACGTCACCGACTCCTTCACCGGCGCGATCTGGCGGATCCCGTGGGGCGGCAACGCGCAGGTGTGGTTGCAGGACCCGGCGCTGACCGGCGACGGCAGCCTCGGGCTCTTCCTCGGGGCCAACGGCATCGCGTACCGCAACGGGCTGTTCACCGTGACCAACACCGAGCGGCGTACGGTGCTGCAGATCCCGAAGATCGGCGGACAACCCGGTCCGATCAGTGTCCTCGCCAACCTGCCGCCGGGCGACAACCCGGACGGGGTCGCGATGGACGTCCATGGGGACGCGTTCATCGCGATGAACCTTCAGAACGCGATCGGCGAGGTGCACCCGGACGGGTCGCTGGACGTCGTCGCGAGCGGAGATCCGCTGGACTTCCCCTCGAGTGTCGCGTTCGGGACGGCGCGTGGCGGTCGGACGAAGCTGTTCGGCGTGAACTTCTCCATCAGCGAGCTCTTCGGGCTTCCGTCCGGCTCCGGACCCGGTGTCTTCTGGCTCGATGCGGGCGTGCCGGGAGTGCCGCTGCCTTAGCACGAACGACGATCGCTTCACGTTCCGCGGCCGAGAGAGTCGTAGCCTCGTAGCCCGATGACCCGGGTCACCCGCGCGCAGGCGCGTCGTCGGCGGACGTTCACCGCGCTGATGAGCGTCTCCGCGCTGGCGCTCATCGTGATCCTCTGGCCCAAGGGCCCGAGCGATCAGGTCGCCGCGCCTTCTCAGGCGACACCCGCCGCCACGACCACGGGTTCACCCGCCGCCTCGCCGGCGCCATCGAGCCAACCGGTCCCCGCGTGGCTCGCCTGGATGACCGGCGGGTTCCCAACGACGCTCCGAGACCGGATCCGGGGCGCGGACGGTCTCACCCAGACCGTTGTCGTGGCCGGCGACACCCGCTGGATGACCGCCTCCCACGACGAGAGCGGCCAGGTCGTCGATCAGCCGGCGCCTCCCTACAAGACCCCGCTCGACGCCTTCGCGGTCGACCCCACCGAATACGCCCCGTTCCTCCCGGATGACCAACGCCATGCGATCGTGACGGCGCTCGATAAGGGCGAAGCGGTGCTCGGCCAGACGTCGTCGGAGCTCCGCCGGCTCGGGCCCGGCGGTTCGCTCTCCTTCGGTGACGTGACCGTCCAGGTCGGCGCCGTCGCCCCGGACGAAGTCGTCGGCTGGTCGGAGATGCTCGTGAACCGCGACGTCGGACGCCGCCTGGGGATCAAGGACGAACGCTACCTCTTGGCGTTCGCCGACCCGGGCATGACGCTTCCCCGCTTCACGAACGACGTTCGATCGCTCATCCCATCCGACAGCTACCTGCGCACGGTGCCACCCGGTGGGACGCCGTTCGTGCGCGTGGCGTCGGGCGTGAACCCACCAGTCGTGATGAAGACGGTGTTCGGCGAGTTCGACGCGTATCCACGCAGCGACGACCCTGCGTACCTGAACATGGACCCGGCGTGGTATGACGGGCACATCCAGACGCGAACCGTCCCACTCTTAGGG
>JALYLP010000524.1 GCA_030774195.1 Actinomycetota bacterium
GGTCTGGACCCCGGAGCGCGCAGACTCGTGATCGGCCGACGGTCGACGCGCCGACGAACGAGCTACACTGTCCACTCCCCGATCGTATCGTCTCACTGAGTGAGATCGGAGCAACCATGGTGCAGACCCTCTCCGAGAAGGTCTGGGATCGCCACGTCGTGCACCACGCCGAGGGCGAGCCCGACCTCCTCTATGTCGATCTCCACCTCGTCCACGAGGTCACGTCCCCGCAGGCGTTCGACGGATTGCGCCTGGCCGGCCGCCCCGTCCGCAGGCCCCACCTCACCGTCGCAACGATGGATCACAACGTCCCGACGCAGTTGCTCCACGAGGGCGTCAAGGATCCGATCTCCGCGAGACAGATCGAAGCCCTGAGGGCGAACTGCGCTGAGTTCGGCATCACGCTCTTTCCGATGGGCTCGCCCGGCCAGGGCATCGTTCACGTCATCGGGCCGGAGAAGGGTCTCACCCAACCTGGGCTCGTCATCGTCTGCGGTGACTCGCATACGAGCACGCACGGTGCCTTCGGGGCGCTCGCGTTCGGCATCGGCACGAGCGAGGTGGAGCACGTCCTCGCGACGCAGACGCTCCCACTGCAGCGCCCCGGCACGATGGCGATCACGGTAGAGGGAGATCTCCCCCACGGGGTCGGTGCCAAGGACGTGATCCTCGGGATCATCGCGCTCATCGGCACCGGTGGCGGCGTCGGCCACGTGCTCGAATACCGCGGCTCGGCGATCCGTTCGCTGTCGATGGAGGGCCGCATGACCGTCTGCAACATGTCCATCGAGGCCGGCGCACGGGCGGGGATGATCGCGCCGGACGACACCACGTTCGCGTGGGTGGAGGGACGCGACTCCGCGCCGACCGGCGCCGAGTGGGAGCGCGCGTTGGACGAGTGGCGCTCCCTGCCGACCGATCCCGACGCGACGTTCGACCGCGAAGTGCGGATCGACGCCGCAGAGCTCACTCCCTACGTCAGCTGGGGCACGAACCCCGGGCAGACCGTCTCCATCGACGCGACCGTTCCCGACCCCGCGACGCTCGACGACCCGGTCAAGCGGGAGTCCGCCGAGCGGGCCCTCGCCTATATGGCCCTCACACCGGGAACCGCGATGCGCGACATCCGTCCGGACACGGTCTTCATCGGGTCGTGCACGAACGCCCGCCTCTCGGACCTCCAGGAGGCCGCGGAGGTGCTCCGGGGTCGCCGGGTGCGGGAGGGTCTCCGCGCGATGGTCGTGCCGGGATCGATGCTCGTGAAGGCTCAGGCGGAGAAGCAGGGCATCGACCAGGTGTTCAAGGCGGCCGGCTTCGAGTGGCGGGAGGCCGGGTGCTCGATGTGTCTCGGCATGAATCCGGACCAGCTCACGCCCGGCGAGCGGTGCGCGTCCACCTCCAACCGGAACTTCGAGGGCCGCCAGGGCAAGGGAGGCCGGACGCATCTGGTCTCTCCGGCCGTCGCTGCAGCAACGGCGATCGCCGGTCACTTCACGACCCCCGCGGACCTGGGCATCGACGCCGCCGCCGAAGGGAGCGCGTGATGGAGAAGGTCGAGAAGATCGTCGGACGCGCGATGCCCCTCGACCGGTCGGACGTCGACACCGATCAGATCATCCCGGCGGAGTACCTCAAGCGCGTGGAGCGAACCGGGTTCGGGGAGTTCTTGTTTGACTCCTGGCGCAAGGACCCGGAGTTCGTGTTAAACCGCCCGGAGTACGCGGGCGCCTCCATCCTGGTCACGGGGTCGAACTTCGGGGGCGGTTCCAGCCGCGAGCACGCGGTCTGGGCGCTCGAGGACGCCGGCTTCAAGGGCGTGATCGCGCCGAGCTTCGCCGACATCTTCCGCAACAACTGTTTCAAGATCGGCCTGCTGCCGGTGGAGCTTCCGGCTGAATCGGTGCGCGCCCTGATGGACGCGGTGCTGGACGATCCTGCGACCGAGGTCACGATCGATCTCGAGAGCCAGGCGGTCACCGCGCCGGCCGTCGAGGAGCGATTCGAGATCGACGGACACACGCGGTGGCGGCTCCT
>JALYLP010000525.1 GCA_030774195.1 Actinomycetota bacterium
CCGAGATCTACGGCGGCCTCCGTTCGTCGTGGGACTACGGGCCGCTCGGGGTGGAGCTGAAGCGCAACGTCAAGGACGCCTGGTGGCGTGCGATGGTGCAGCTGCGCGACGACGTCGTCGGGCTCGATGCAGCGATCATCATGTCTCCGAAGGTCTGGGAGGCGAGCGGGCACCTCGAGGTCTTCACCGACCCGCTCGTCGAGTGCCGGAACTGCCATCAGCGGTTCCGTGCCGACGACCTGGAGGGCGAGCCGAGGACCTGCCCCAACTGCGGCAACCACACGTTCACGGACGCCCGCAACTTCAACCTGATGTTCCGCACTCACATGGGTCCTGTGGAAGACGGAGCTGAGGACGTATACCTGCGACCCGAGACCGCGCAAGGGATGTTCGTGGATTTCGCGACGGTTCAGCAGACGTCGCGCCGCAAGGTCCCGTTCGGGATCGCGCAGATCGGGAAAGCCTTCCGGAACGAGATCACGCCCGGGAACTTCATCTTCCGGATGCGGGAGTTCGAGCAGATGGAGATGGAGTTCTTCGTCAAGCCGGGAACGGACGAGGAGTGGCACGACTACGGGATCCAGGAGCGGCTCCGCTGGTTCACCGACCTGGGGGTCCGACCGGACAACCTCCGGTTGCGCGACCATGATGCCGACGAGCTCTCGCACTATTCGAAGCGCACGGTCGACATCGAGTATCGCTTCCCGTTCACGGACTGGGGTGAGCTGGAAGGGATCGCGAACCGGACCGACTACGACCTGAAGGCGCACGAACGGCACTCGGGTGAAGACCTCACCTACTTCGACCCGGAGACCGAGGAGCGCTACCACCCGTACGTGATCGAGCCCGCGGTGGGTGTGGACCGCGCGATCCTGACGTTCCTCATCGACGCCTATCGGGTCGAGGAGGCGCCGACCGCGAAGGGCGGCACCGAGAAGCGCACCCTCCTGGCCCTGCATAAGGACCTGGCTCCGATCAAAGCCGCCGTGCTCCCGCTCTCCCGGAACGAGCGGCTGGTCCCCGCCGCGAAGGAGGTGTTCGACCTCCTCAAGCCCCATTGGATGTGCGACTACGACGACGCGGGCTCGATCGGGCGTCGGTACCGCCGCCAGGACGAGGTCGGCACCCCCTTCTGCGTCACGGTCGACTTCGACACGCTCGACGATCGTGCGGTCACCATCCGCGACCGCGACTCCATGACCCAGGAGCGGATCCCGGTCGCGTCGTTGGTCGAGCACCTCCGGGAACGTCTGTGAGCGCACCCATACGGAACGTCCGGCTCGCCCTCTACGTCGTCGGGTTCCTCTTGATGGCAGCCTCGGGCTTCTCCTTGGCCGTGGCCGCGCGCGGGTTCCTCTCTTCGACTCGGCTCCTGTGGCTTTCCGCCGGGATGTCTGTCGGCGCGATCGTCGCGGCAGTGGGGAGCGTCGTGTGGCGAGCCGGGTCGCGTCCGGGGCCGTAACCGGGACGCTCAGGTTGGGTTCCGCCAGGCCGAAACCTGGGGGTAGGGTTAGCTCCCCATGCAGAGGCCATCCAGCGAACGCGCGCGATCGATCGGTTCGGCTGCTGCATGGGTGTTCGCGCCGTTGCTCGCGACCCTCGTCGCCGTCGCCGTCGTCCCCGCGGCGTTCCATGCCCAGCTTCCCGACGCTCCGCCGCTTCACCAACGATGGATGGCGACCCCGACCACGGTCGAGCGACTCCGCGCGATCGACCCACCGATCGCCTCCCTCTACTTCGATCGACGCGGGTCCTACGTGCTCGGCGGGGGACTCGACGCAGCCACCGCCACGGACGTCTGGGCGAACGAGGCGCGTTTCGAACACGATCTCGCTGCGGGCGCGATCGACCCGTCCGTTCGCTACGTGATGTACGACCCTGAATGGTGGGCGGCCACCCCGCTGGAGGAGCAACGGCACCCGGTCGCCGCGATGCAGGCCTTCGCCGCCGCCGCGCGTTCTGCAGGATACGGGGTCATCATCACCCCGCACCCCAGCCTGGTCGAGGTGCCGAAAGCCGATTGCACGCGCAGGCCAACCGAGACGATGGAGGCGGCGTTCCTCCGGTGCGGCATCGAGGCAGCGGCCGCCCGGCTCGCGGACGTGGTCGAGATCCAGGGCCAGTTGCTGGAGGCGGAACCGGCGACCTACCGGTCCTTCGTCGAGGACGAAACGGCGCAGGCACGCCTCGCGAACCCGAACGTGGTGGTGCTTGCGGGCCTCTCGACACGCTTCGCGAGCGGTCCGGAGACGTTGCTGAACGCGTGGGATTCGGTGACCGACATCGTTGATGGGCACTACATGGCGGTCCCGGAGGGGATCCGCCCGGACATCGCGGTCGCGTTCCTGCGGATGCTCGCCGAGCAGCGCGGCTGAACGGACGTCACTCGCCGAGCGTTCGTTCCCGCGCGTCCTTCTTCATCTTCTTCTCGACGCGCTTCTCCTTGACGCTCTTCTGGGCCTTCTTCTTGACGTTCTTCGAAGCGCCCTTGTCCTTCGCGTGAGCCATGGCCGGTTCCTTCCGTCGAGCCTGCAGGGCAGCGTACACCGGCGACACGCGGGAGTATCGGATGGTGAAGAACCCTATCCCCGAGCGGTGATCCGGAGGAGATCGCGGATCGAGCGGCTCCCGCGAGCCTCCAGGGCGTTGGCCGCCACCAGGAACAGCTCGGCGGTCATGAACGCGTCGTCGAGTGCGTGGTGCGCCTCCTCGACCGGCACCCCGAACCGCGTTGCAGCGGCCGTGAGCGCGTAGTAGCCGGGGCCGCGACGGCGATCGCCCTGCGGCCGTTCGACGGCCATGATTAGCGTTCGCACGTCGATCGTCCGTCGGCGCCAGACCCGCCTCCCGCCGCCGAACACCTTCCGCAGGAAGGCGATCTCCACCTCGGCCGCCCACGCGAGGATGAACCTGCCCCCGAGCGCTTCGCGGAACACGTCGATCACCTCGTGCATCGCCGGCGCGGTCGCGAGGTCCTGTGCGCGGAGATGATGGATCGGGATCGAGGTGTGGCTGGGTTCCACGCGGGGCGCCACCTCTTCGTACACCTGACCCGACAGATCGATCCGGCCGCCGAGGATCGGGATCAACCCGAACGAGATGACCTCGTCCCGGTCCAGGTCCAGGCCCGTGGTCTCGAAGTCCAAGGCCACCAGGTCGGCGCGGCGCCAATCGCCGCGGCGCGATCGACGTTTCGGAGCGTGGGGGCGGTCCTGGGTCATCCGATGCCCAGATCGAGATGGAGCGCTCGCTGCTCGGCCGCGAGGATCCGGAAGGCCTCCTTGAGCGCGCGCCGTCGGACCGGCCCCAGCTCCTGTGGGTCGACGAAGTCATCGGCCGCCCCGCCGGCGCGATGCTGTGCGACCTGGTGCTCCAGGCGGATCGCCCACAGGAGTCGGAACGTCTCCTCGAGCCCTTCGCGGGATCCCTCCGAGATCTGGCCGGCGTCGCACGCCGCACGCAGTCGCTCCAGCGTGCCCTTGTCGCTCCGCCCGGTACGGACGTCGTAGGCGCGGGCGAGGTTCGTCGCGATCGTGATGCCGCCGTGCTTGATGTCGAGGCGCCCCGCGTGTTCGCCCTTGGCCTCCACCACGAGGTCCTTGAAGAAACCGGTCGGCGGCTTCAGATCGAGGGCCCGTCGCGAGAGGTGTCGGACGAACATCGGATACGTGCGGGGGGCGCTCCGCACGACCTCGTCGAGCGCGGGTTCCGCCTCCAGCGGCCCGGCGATCTGGCGGTAGTCGAAGACGATCGACGAAAGGATGCTGCCCTCCGCGCCCGGATCCTGCATCCACCCCCGGAACGCCTCGATCCAGCCGTCGAGCGAGCGACGGAGCGGAGGATGCTCGGCCATCGCGTTCCCAGAGCACCGATGGATCCCGGCCTCTTCGAGCCCGTCCGTGACCGCACGTGCGAGCTCCGCGAAGTACGGGTCGATGTCTTCGTCCGCACGATCGCCGGGCTCCAGCGCCAGCGCGTGATCCTGATCGGTGAACATCGCTTGCTCTCGACGCGCTTCGCTCCCCAACGCGAGCCACGCCCATCGCACCGGCGGCTCGCCCAGCCGAGCGATACCGAGCTCCAGGAACCGCCGCGTCAGGGCATCGATCGTCACCGCGATCACATGGCCGATGTCGACCGGGTCCACGCTCGAGTCGACGAGCGCGGCGACCACCTCGGGGAGGTCGCGCGCTAACGCGACGACGGCAGTGTGGTCGGCCGCGCGCTCGATCGCGCTCTTGAGGGCGAACGGGGACTGCTGAGCAAGGCCGAGCAGGTCGGTATCGGTGACCATGCCCATCACGCTGCCGGTGCCGTCGGTCACGGGGAGATGGTGGATCCCTCGCTCGAGCATCCCGAGGAGCACCTCCCCGACACGGGTCTCGGCCGGAACCGTGACGATCGGGCTCGTCATGATCTCCGTCACGGGGGCGTCGGCGGCGCGTCCGGCTGCGAGGACCCGCGAGCGCAGATCGCGGTCGGTGACGATCCCCCAGTCATCGCCGACCGGGATGAGGAGCGAGGACACGCGCTCTTCGGTCATCAACGATGCCACCGCCGCGACCGTCGCATCCGGCGGCGCGGTGACGAGGGGGCGCCGCACCTGCGCCCCCACCGTGGCGAGCATGTCCGGCATCTCGGTCGGGGTGAGCTTCGAGTCGAGGCGTCGACGCGCGACCGAGGCGAGGAACCGAGTGCCGCTGGCGCTCTGAAGGAGCTCCTCGGCGAGGTTCCGCGGGATCAGGTAGCAGAGCGTGTCTTCGGTTGCGCGAACGCTCGCGACGGGGTGCTCGCCCGATACGAGCGAGAGCTCGCCGAAGGTTTCGCCCTCACCGATGAGATCGAGGAGCCGCCCCTGATCGAGGATCTCGACCGCCCCCTTGCGCACGACGTAGAGGTACGCCGCCGGCTCGCCGGAGCGCTCGAGGATCGTGGTGCCGGCCGGGAAGAACTCCACCTGCGTGGCGGACGCGATCCGGCTCATCTGGTCGCCGTCGAGCCCGTCGAAAGGGGGGTACTCGGCGAGGAACCCGGCGATGTCCATCGCCCCGGATTATGCCGCTCTCTGAGGTGGGGACGATGGCCCGCCGTAGACTGACGCTTCCGTTCCGATCAACCCTCGCCGGAGGCACGCAGTGACCAAGTACGTCTACGACTTCTCCGAAGGCAACAAGGATATGAAGGACCTCCTCGGCGGCAAGGGCGCCAACCTCGCCGAGATGACGAACATGGGCCTCCCGGTCCCTCCCGGATCCACGATCACGACCGAGGCCTGCTTGCGGTTCCTCCGTGACGGTGGTCCGCCCCCCGAGATGCTGCAGGAAGCCGGCGAGCATCTTGCGCGGCTCGAGGAGACGATGGGCAAGCGCCTCGGCGATCCCGACGACCCGCTCCTCGTCTCGGTTCGCTCCGGAGCGAAGTTCTCGATGCCCGGGATGATGGATACGGTCCTCAACCTCGGGCTGAACGATCGGTCGGTCGAGGGCCTCGCGAAGCAGACCGAGGGCGACGTGCGGTTCGCTCGCGACGCCTACCGCCGGTTCATCCAGATGTTCGGCAAGATCGTGATGGACGTCCCGGCCGACGCCTTCGAGCGAGCGCTCGACGAGGCGAAGGAGGCGAAGTTCGAGGGCGCGCAGGATACCGACCTCGATGCCGACGATCTGGCGGCGCTCATCGACCGGTTCAAGGAGATCTATCGCGAGCACACGAACGAGGAGTTCCCGCAGGACCCGA
>JALYLP010000526.1 GCA_030774195.1 Actinomycetota bacterium
TGGCCGGCATCCCGTTCCCCGGCACCACGTACCCGGAGGTCCAGCGGCTGGCCCTGGTCACCGTACCCGAGTCCGTGACCGTGCTCGACAACGGCGACATCGAGGTCGCCGGTGTGGGCAGGATCAGCTTCGGGTTCACCCGAACCGAGCATGGTGAGTTCGCCCTCGGCTCGACCAATCCCGAGCTCATGGGGCTCTACACCAGCGAGGAGGAGTCCGCCCACTACGACGACGACGAGCCGATGACCGTGACCGAGCTCCGGGACAGCATCCGCCGCGTGCTCGGCGTGGAGTTCCCCCTGGGAGAACCGACCCGGCTGACGCGCTTCACCTTTCACGCTCGGCAGGTCGAACGATACCGCGACGGGCGGATCCTGCTGGCCGGCGACGCCGCCCACCTGTTCCCCTCCCCGGGCGTCGCACTCGGCGCCGGCCTCCTCGACAGCGTCAACCTCGGCTGGAAGCTGGCGGCCGACATCCAGGGCTGGGCGCCGGACGGCCTGCTGGCCACGTACCACGACGAACGCCAGCTCGCCGCCGCGCGCAACATGCTGCACGCGCAAGCCCAGATCGCGATCCGGCGCGGCCACGACCCGGCCGCCGAAGCACTGCGGGAGCTGTTCCAGGAGCTGCTCACCGACGAGCAGCCGTTGCGCCGCCTCGGCGGTCTCATGGCGGGCTCCGAGCTCCGCTACCCGTTCCCCGGCCACGACCGCCACGCCTTGCTCGGGACCTTCGCACCCGATCTTGCGCTGCACGCCGACCGGGGCGCAACGAGCGTCGCGGAGCTCATGCACACGGCACGACCCGTCTTCCTCGACCTCGCCGACCGCGCAGAGCTCCGCGAGATCGCCCGGGACTGGCAGCATCGCGTCGACATCCACACCGCCGACACCGATCACCGACCGGCCGACGCCCTCCTGATCCGCCCGGACGCCCACATCGCTTGGGCCGCATCCATCGACGAACCGACCGACACCGCCGTGCCCGCGCTGCGAGAAGCGCTCTCCGGCTGGTTCGGCGCACCCCTGAAAACGACAGCGCCCATCATCGATCGGCCCTCCTGATCGGCAGCTCCGCGTAGTACTCACCGGCGAGCAACAGCACCGGCTTCCAAGATCATCCTGTTAGGAGTTCTAGGAGACACGTCCTAGGGCTCCAGCTCCGCCCGCGGCCCCTCCTGGTAGCTGTACCGCTCCTCAGCGAACGGCTCCGCGTGCACGTGGTAGCCCCGGACCTCCCAGAACCCTCGAGTGTTCTTCTGGCTGAACTCGAGCCCGGTCAGCCATTTCGCGCTCTTCCAGGCGTAGCGCTTGGGCACGACCAGTCGCAGCGGCCAGCCGTGTTCGGGCGTCAGGTCCTCGCCGTGGTTCCTCCACGCGACCAACACGTCGTCACCGTCCATCGCTTGGAGCGAGAGGTCCGACGTATATCCGTGGGCGGAGTGCGCGATCACCCACTTCGCCTCGGGCGCCGGCTTGGCGCGCTCCATGAGGGCGCGGAACGGAACGCCCTCCCACGTGTTGTCGAGCGTCGTCCACCCCGTCACGCAGTGCATATCGGCGTCGACCGTCACGGTCGGGAGCGCCCGCAGCTCCTGATAGGTCAGCGTGAACGGCTCCTCGACCGATCCGGAGACCTGCAGATCCCAGTTCGCG
The DNA here is from genome assembly GCA_030774195.1 of Actinomycetota bacterium. Lineage (GTDB taxonomy): Bacteria > Actinomycetota > UBA4738 > UBA4738 > HRBIN12 > AC-51. The sequence goes on from JALYLP010000526.1 coordinate 1,659, forward strand.
CCGTCGAACGTCGGGATCGGACCGTAATGCAATACCGGCCAGGTCTTGACCAAACGTTGCCCCGGCGGGATCCGTTCGGCGATCTCCGGCGGGTAGCTCTTCTGGAACAGGCCCATCACGGCTCCTTCGCAGTGCCAGCGACGACGGAGCGCCACGCGTCGATCGCATGCGCGATCCCGTCGTCATCCACATCGACGTGGGTCACCATACGGACGGCTCCCGTGACAGGGACCGCGCCCACGCCGAGGGCCGCGAGGCGATCGATCGTCTCGAGCGCGTCCAGCCCCATCGCTTCCGTGCGTGCGAAGACCATGTTCGTTTCGACCGTGTCCAGATCGACGCCCCCCGGCAGGATCTCGGCGAGCGCCTCGGCGAGCCGCCGCGCGCGCACGTGATCGTCCGCGATCCTCGCCCGGCCCTCGTCGAGCGCGACCAGACCGGCCGCGGCCATGACGCCTGCCTGGCGCCAGGCGCCTCCGTACAGGATCCAGATCCTCCTGGCCTCGCGGATCAGCTCGTCCGGTCCGCAGACCAATGAGCCGATCGGTGCGCCGAGCCCCTTCGAAAGGCAGAACATCATGGTGTCCGCCTGGGAGGTCCACTCCGTGACGGGCACCCCCGCCGCGGCGGCGGCGTTCCAGATCCTCGCGCCGTCGAGGTGGACGGGCACCCCCGCATCGATCGCGATCTGCCGGACCTTGCGCAGCTCATCAACCGGGAAGATCGTTCCCCCGTAGCCGCCGACCGTGTTCTCGACCGCGAGCAGGTCGACCACCTCGACGTCGAAGGCCTCATCCGGCTCGAGCAGGCGGCGGGCGAGCTCCGCGGTCATGTAGCCCTTCGGCGAGTCGGTCCCGGTCCGGTAGGAGATCCCTGCCAGCACGGCGCTCGTCATCATCTCGACGGTCGCGACGTGGGATCGCTCTTCCGCCGCCACCAGGTGGCCGGCCCCATCCGCCTGAAGCCGCACCCCGATCTGGTTCGCCATGGTTCCCGTCGCGACGTAGAGGGCGGCGTCCATCCCGGTCAGCTCGGCGGCGCGCTCCTGGAGCCTGTTCACGGTCGGATCGTCCCCGTACCAGGCATCGCCGACCTCTGCATCCGCCATCGCGCGGCGCATCGCCGGGGATGGCGTCGAGACCGTGTCGGAGCGAAGATCCACCCGGAACCGCGGCATGGCGGCAGTCTAGCGGCAGGGCACCGAACGCCGAACGCCCGCGATCAGTTCAGGAACATCGGCTTGCCGTCGACGTGACGGATCTTCGGCCGGTACGACTCCTCGTCGTAGAGCGCGTCGACGTCCACCCGCTTCACGCCCTGGCCGACCACCGTCAGCGGTACGTTCGCGTAGTTCCCGTCGCGAAGGGCCATCAGCCTGCCGAACGTCCCGTCGACGACCAGATCGGTGGCCATCACCGCGTAGTTGATCGCCACCATCAGATCGAGCGAGTCCGGCGTACCCGACCGCATCAGGTAACCGAGCTGCTGGTAGATCATCCCCTGCCCCGTGCGCTCCTTGAGCAGCTCCGCGGTCAACTGGCCGATCCCGCCCAGCTTCTTGTGACCGTACGCGTCCTCCGGTCCACCCTCCACCAACTGGCCGCCGATGAGCGTCGCCCCCTCCGAGATCGTCATCATCGCGTAGTGGCTCGGGTTCTCTCGCTGATCTCGCAGCAGCAGGTCGCCGAGCCGATCAACGTCGAACGGCACCTCGCTGATGATCGTACGGTCGACCCCCGACAGGTACGCCGAGATCAGGGACGTCTCGCCGCTGTAGCGTCCGAAGACCTCCACCACGGTGAGCCGCTCGTGCGAGCCCGCGCTCGTCCGCAGCTGGTGGACGAAGTTCACCGTCCGCGTGACCGCCGTCGAGAACCCGATGCAGTAGTCGGTTCCGTAGACGTCGTTGTCCATCGTCTTCGGGATCGCAACGACGGGAACGCCCTCCTGGTGCAGGCGGAGGGCGAAGGACAACGTGTCGTCACCGCCGATCGGGATCAGGGCGCCCAGCCCGAGCCGCTCGATCACCTTGAGCGTGTAGCCGGTGTGATCGCGAGGCGCGTCATCGGTCCGACCCTCGCGGAGGAACGGCGGCTCATCTTCGGGCTTGACCCTCGCGGGGTTCGTTCGCGAGGTGTGGAGGAACGTCCCTCCGGTCCGATCGATCGTCCGTACGGTGGAGACATCCAGCGGGATCGTGTTCACCGAGACCGACAACGGGTTCGCGAGGTCGACCTCCAACAGGCCGGCCCATCCCCTGCGGATGCCGAGCACCTGATGACCCTCGGCTGCGGCGCGCGTGACCACGGCCTTGATGCACGCATTGAGCCCGGGGACATCGCCGCCACCGGTGAGGACACCGATCTTCACGGGGCAAGAGCCTACGACGCCGGTGCCACGAGGCCTCTCAGGTAGCATCGGCATATGGAGCTGCTCGCCGTGTGGATCCCGCATCACCTCGGCTGGCTGGAGCTGATCTTCCTCGGCCTGCTCGCTTCGCTCGTCGCGATCGTCGGGATCTTCTCGCTCTACGTGATCGCCCAGCAGTTCCGGAACCCCGGCCGGCCGTCCCGGCGCTGAGGATCAGCCCGGGACGAGCTCCGTCCCCGCCTCACCGCGGAGCGCCGCCGGCGCATCGTCCAGGTCGGCGATCACCGTCCGCGACCCGCCCGCTTCGAGGAACCGGATCGCGGAGCGCACCTTCGGTCCCATCGATCCAGCCCCGAACTCCCCCCGGTCGAGGAGCGCCTGGGCCTCGCCCACCGTCATCCGATCGATGTCTTCGGGCATCAACGTGCCGTAGCCGCGCTGGACCTTCTTGACGTCGGTCAGGATCAGCAGGACGGAAGCCTCAACCTCGTGCGCCAGGATCGCTGCCGCGAAGTCCTTGTCGACCACTCCTTCTTTCCCGATCAACCGGGGACCCTTCTCGATCACCGGGACGCCGCCGCCTCCGCTCGCGATCACGATCACCCCCTCGCCGACCAGCGTGCGGATCACGGGCGTCTCGACGATCGAGTAGGGCTCCGGGCTGGGCACGACCCGACGCCATCCTCCGTGCGGGTCGGCCTTCATCACCCAGCCGCGCTGCTCTTCAAGCTTCTTCGCACGCGTCTCGCTGAAGTAGGGCCCGATGAACTTCGTCGGCTTGCGGAACGCCGGGTCGTTCGGACGGACGCGGGTGAGCGAGAGGATCGTCACGACGGGCCGTTCCATCCCACGCTCGAAGAACACGTCGCCGATCGTGACCTGGAGGAGGTAGCCGATCTGCCCCTGCGACTCCGCTCCACAGACGTCGAGCGGCATCGGGTGGACTTGCTTGGCGGCCGCCTCCTGCTGGATCAAGATCCGCCCCACCTGGGGGCCGTTGCCGTGGGTGACGACGACCTCCCAGCCGTCTTCGGCGATCTGCGCGATGCGCTCCGCCGCGGCGCGGGCGGCGCGATACATCTC
>JALYLP010000527.1 GCA_030774195.1 Actinomycetota bacterium
GTCTTGAGGCCGGCAGCTGGAGGGAGCTGCCGGCCCCGAAGACGGGCTCGGAGGAAAGTGGTGGATGTTCCCATCCTGCCTGGCGAAGCGCCTAGGGGTGACGGCCACGCGACCCGCCCGGCAGAGAACCTCTTTCCGTTGATTAGGTTCCGGCATCCGCCGTAAGCGGGGCGTGAAGGAAGCCGTGCGCGGCGTGAAGATGTCGTGAACGCACCGCAGGCGTGAACCGGCATCGTGCGAGCGGTAGCGTTCCGCCCGTGGTCGTCGAGAGTCCTCCTGGTCGTCTCGCCCGGTTGACGGTGCGTTCGATCGCGATCGGCCTCCTCGCGACGCTGGCCGGGGCGGTGCTCGCGCTACTCACGTATCAGCTCCAGGGCGCGGGCGTCGCGATCTTCATCCTCGCCGTGACGATCGCCGCGGTGAGCGGCGGGCTGTGGGCGGGGGTCGTGGCCGCAGTGCTCGCCTCGATCGCGCTGCCGATCGTGGAATACCCGGATCGCGTCCTCCGCTTCGACCAGCTCCGCGACCTGATCGCCGCGGTCGTGTTCCTAGCGATCGCCGTCGTCGTCGGACTGGTGGTCGGCAACGCGGCGGATGAGCGCGACCGTGCGAGCCGGCGCGAGCGTGAGGCGCGGCTGCTCGCCTTCTTGTCGGCGAAGCTCCTCTCCGGAGACGTCCCCGACCGGGTGCTGGATGAGTTCGTCCAGGTGCTCCTGGAGCCGCTCGGACTCGCGTCCTGTCAGGTGTCCGTAACGCTCGACGGCCAGGACATCGAGGCGAAGGCGGTCCGGCCGGGGGTGCCTCGTGGAGGACCGACCGAGGTGATCCCGATCGTCGCGTCGAACATCCCCCTGGGGACGTTGATCGCGGAGCGGCCGGAGGGCCGACGTCCGTTCACGCGCGACGAGCGGTTGCTGCTGGAGGCGGCGACGCGGCAGGCAGCCGTGGCGTTGGACCGCGCGCGGCTGGACGCTCGGGCGCGCCTCGCGCAACTGGACGCCGAGACGAACCAGCTGCGCGCCGCGATGTTCTCGTCGGTCACGCACGACCTGCGGACGCCGCTCGCGTCGATCAAAGCGGGGGTGACGAGCCTGTTGGACACGAGCGCGATCCACGACGAGGTGCAGCAGCGGGAGCTGCTCACGACGGTCCTCGAGGAGACCGACCGGCTGAACCGATTGGTCGGGAACATCCTCGATCTCGCCAAGATCCGGGCGGGCGCCTTGATCCCGAAGAGGGTGCCGACGGCCGTCGACGAAGTTGCGGAAGCGGTCGTGGCCCGGATGCGCCCCCTCCTGGCCGACTTCACGGTCGAGCTGCAGCTCGCCGCCGACCTCCCCGAGGTCGCGGCGGATCCTGTCCAGCTCGACCAGGTGCTGACGAACCTGTTGGAGAACGCCGCGCGGCATTCCCCGAGCGGCGGGACGATCCGGATCCACGTCGGCGAAACGCGCAGCGCGGTGCGCGTGCGCATCGCCGACGAGGGTCCGGGCATCAAGCCCGAGGAGCGTGAGAAGGTGTTCGAAGCCTTCTACCGCGGCCGCGAGAGCCCGGAGTCCTCGGGCAGCGGCCTCGGTCTCGCGATCGCGCGCGCCATCGTCACGGCCCACGGCGGGCGCATCCGGATCGAGGAGACGACGGGAGGCGGGACCGCGGTGGTGGTCGACGTTCCGCTCGAGGAGACGGTGCTGTGAAGGTGTTGGTCGTCGATGACGAGCCTCAGATCCGGCGAGCCCTCCGGACGAGCCTCGAGGCGCACGGCTACGAGGTCGCCACCGTCGGCACCGGGGAGGAAGGGGTGGTGGCCTCGGCGGACCAGCAGCCCGACCTTGTGCTGCTGGATCTCGGGCTGCCGGACATGGACGGCACCGAGGTGATCCGCAGGGTGCGGGGATTCTCCGACGTTCCGGTGATCATCCTGTCGGTCCGCGAGGCGCAGTCGGACAAGGTAGCCGCGCTGGACGCCGGTGCCGACGACTACGTGACGAAGCCGTTCGCCATGGAGGAGCTGCTCGCCCGGGCCCGCGCGGCGCTCCGCCGCGCGG
>JALYLP010000528.1 GCA_030774195.1 Actinomycetota bacterium
GCTCCGAGGAGTACCGATCGTTGATCGGAGAGCGTGAGGTCCCGCCGGGCCCGGGCACGCTCGTCGGCCGAGTGGCGCTCGAGCGCCGACCGGTGATGTCGTCGGACATAGCCCATGATCGCGAGTACGACACCGAGGAGCAGCGCCTCCGGCAGCGGCTCGGAGGGTTCCGAACCATCGTCGGCGTTCCGATCCAGAGCGAAGACGAGGTCATCGCGGTCATCTCGCTCTGGCGGCGCGAGGTCAACCCGTTCACGGAACGCGAGATCGAGCTCGCGACGACGTTCGCCGCTCAGGGCGCAATTGCGCTCCGGAACGCGAGCTTGATGCAGCAACTCGATCGGCGGACGCAGGAGCTCGGGCGCTCTGTCGACCGGTTGAACGGACTGAGCAAGGTTGGCCAGGCCGTGAGCTCGAGCCTTGATCCACAGGAGGTGCTGTCGACGATCGTGAAGCACGCAGTCGAGCTCTCCGATACTGAGGGAGGCTCGATCTTCGAGTTCGACGACGTGTCAGAAGAGTTCCATATACGCACCGCGTTCGGCACGAGCGAAGAACTGCTCGAAGCGCTCCGCGCCACGACAGTCAGGCTCGACAACACGCTTGTCGGCCGCGCAGCCTCGACTGGCACCTCGCTTGCCGTGCCCGATATCGGCCGAGCTACGCCGGACAATCACCTGAGTCAACTGGAGCACGCCGGCTGGCGCTCGCTGCTCGCGGTTCCACTCGTCCGTGAAGATCGAATTCTCGGCGCGCTTGTCGTACGCCGCCGCCGTACAGGCGAGTTCTCCGAGGAGATCACCGAGCTGCTCGAGACATTCGCGAGCCAATCGGCGCTCGCGATCCACAACGCACGTCTCTTCCAGACGGTTCGGAAGCAGGCCACCGAGCTCGCCGAGTGGAATCGCGAGCTCGAATCGCGGGTCGAGGAGCAGGTCGCGCAGATCGGCCGCATGGGACGGCTGCAACGATTCCTGTCGCCGCAATTGGCGGAGCTGATCGTCTCGTCGGGGGACGAGTCCTTCCTCGAAAGCCACCGTCGTGAGATCACGGTCGTCTTCTGCGACTTACGCGGCTTCACCGCATTTGCCGAGACCACCGAGCCCGAGGTGACGATGAGTGTTCTGCGTCAGTACCACGAGGTGCTGGGAGATCTCGTCTTCCGCTTCGAAGGGACGCTTGAGCGTTTCACTGGGGACGGACTGATGGTGTTCTTCAACGATCCCATGCCCTGCCCGGACCCAGCTATACGCTCCGTTCGCATGGGGATCGCCATGCAAAACGATGTTGCGTGCCTCGCCGAGGGCTGGCGCCGCAGCGGACACGATCTCGGTTTCTCCGTCGGGATTGCGCAGGGGTACGCGACACTCGGGCGAGTCGGGTTCGAGGGCCGGTTCGACTACGCCGCGATCGGCACCGTGACCAACCTGGCGGCTCGCCTCTGCGATGCGGCCGCTGCCGGGCAGATGCTGGTCAGCCAGCGTGTGCATGCCGGCGTGGAAGATCTCGTCCTCTCGACCGAGGTAAGGGACCTGCAGCTGAAGGGTTTCTCGCGCCTGGTCAGCGCGTACGAGATCGTCGGCCTCAACGCGGCTCAGGCGCGCACGTGAGTAACAGCCGCGGCGGACATTCCCGAACTGGCGCATCGGAGCGTCTATTACCCTGCGCCGATGTCGAGCGACCCGTCCTGGGTACGCCTCGCCGCGCTTCCAGAGGCCGGCGAACACGCTGGACCTGTGGGACAAGTGTTCGGCTGGTCTGTCCCATCGAGTTCCGGCGCGGGCCCTGTCATCGGTGGCCACATCGACGAACGCTGGCCCACCCCATCGGACCTACCGCGAGGATCTGGCCGCGCTTCGCTCAGAAATAGCCGCGCGCTGACGCGTACTCCTCTGCCACATATTTCGGCACCGCCCTCGACCACGCTCCCTCGACGAGGTCGCGCATCTCCTCGAGGTCGACTGCCGCCAGGCTCACGTGGATCCAGTTGAACCTCATGTCCGACTCCCTTGGCACCTGGACGTGTCTGGGCGAGCATCTGCGCCGGCATCA
>JALYLP010000529.1 GCA_030774195.1 Actinomycetota bacterium
TCGCCGTCGCAAGGTGGCCAAACCGGACATCAAGACCCGCGTCGAGGACACACTTCGCCTCGTAGACCTCGTGGGGTTCGAGAGCCGCAAACCGTCGCAGATGTCCGGCGGTCAGCAGCAGAGGGTGGCGCTAGCTCGGGCGCTGGTGAATCAGCCCAAGGTGCTCCTCCTGGATGAGCCGCTCGGAGCGCTCGACCTGAAGCTCCGCAAGCAGATGCAGCTCGAGCTGAAGCGCATCCAGTCCGAGGTGGGCATCACGTTCGTCTACGTCACCCACGACCAGGAAGAGGCGATGACCATGTCCGATCGCCTCGCCGTGATGCGCCAGGGCAAGACCGAGCAGATCGGGCCCCCGGAGGAGGTCAACGAGAACCCGCAGACGGAGTTCGTCGCGAGCTTCCTCGGCGCGTCCAACCTGCTCGACGGCGATCTGAAGGAGCAGGACAAGGGCGTCTCGACGGTCCTGCTCGCGGGCGGCGACGTCGTGCACCTGCCGACGGATCGCGCTCCGTTCCCTACGGGCACCACGATCAAGGTCGGTGTGCGGCCGGAGAAGATCACGATCGGACCCGACGTTGACGACGAGGTCGGGTCCGGGTGGAACAGCGTGCGCGGCTTGCTGCGCATATCCACATACATCGGCGTCAGTCACCAGTTCAAGGTCGAGGGTCCCCTCGGGCACACGCTCACGGTGTGGGTCCAGAACCTCGGCACGAATACCTCACCGCATCCCGGTGAGCGGGTCCGTCTTTCCTGGCCGTGGGAGCACACGTTCGCCGTGCTTCCGCAGGAGGGACTGTCGATGGAGGAGGAAGAGGTATGAGCGACGATCGTTTGCTGGCGCCGGCCGCGATGCAGGACATCCTGCGTAAGCGACTCACGCGCCGAGGTCTGTTGAAGGGCGCCGGCGCCGGCGTGGCGGGGTTCAGCCTCGCGTCGTTCCTGGCCGCGTGCGGCGGGGGCGGTGGCGGAGGTGACGTGAACCCGAAGGGCATCTTCTCGGGCGAGGCCGGTGACTCGGTCGAGTTCGCCAACTGGCCGTTCTACATCGACCAGGCCAAAGACAAGGAAGGCAACGTCTACTACCCGTCGCTGAAGCAGTTCAAGGAGGAGACCGGCATCGACGTGACCTACAGCGACGTGATCGAGTCCAACGACGGGTTCTACGGGAAGATCCAGCCGCAACTCGCGGCCGGCGATCCGACCGGTTGGGACATCATCGTCATCTCGAACAGCCGCCAGTTCACGCTCCTCACTCAGAACGAATGGGTGTACCCCCTGGATACGAGCATGCGACCGAACTTCGATAAGTACGCTGAGGACTTCGCGCTCGACCCCGCCTACGACAAGGGGAACAAGTACTCGATGGCGTGGCAGTCGGGGGTCACCGGGATCGGCGTGAACAAGGAGCTCGTGAACGGCGAGATCACTAAGATGGACGACCTCGCGAACCCGAACAAGGTCGGGAAGAACTTGGTGGGCATGATAAAAGGCGACATGCCGGACTGGGTGATGGTGAACCTCGGCATCGACCCGGAAACCTCGGGACCGGACGAGTGGAAAGAGGCGGCGGCCTGGCTCATGATGCAGCAGGAGTCGGGCACCGTTCGGGGGTACTACGGTCAGGAGTACGCTGGCGAGATGACCGCCGGGAACGTCTCGGCGACGATGGCGTGGTCCGGCGACGTCCTGTACTACAAGCTCTGGGTCGGATACGACAACCTGGAGTTCGTGCTCCCGACGGACAACCTCGTGCTGATATGGATCGACAATATGCTGATCCCGGTGGGCTCGAAGAACCCGGTCGGCGCAGCGATGGTCATGGACTGGTACTACGACCCGAAGATCGCCATCGGTGTCACGGAGTGGATCCTCTACATGTCTCCGGTGAAGGGCATGCAGGACCTCATCAACGAGGACGCCGCCAAGGCCGAGGACCAGGGATACAAGGGGTACGCGAACAAGCTGTACGCGACCGCGAATAGCGAGTTCCTCTTCCCGTCCCAGGAGCTCTTGGACCAGACGCGGTTCGCCCGCACGGTGGAGAACGACGCCGAGGCGGAGGAGTGGGACAACATCTTCCTGCCGATATCGCAGGGATAGCCGGCCGCAAGGAAGGCGTCGACGATGGCGACTGAGGGGGCGGACGCAGGCACGGTGCCGCCGGCCGATCCGCCCAAACGCGGGCGGAGCTACGGGGACCGCAAGCGGTTGGCGCCCTACTGGCTCATGCTCCCCGGCGGGGGCTGGCTCGCGGTGTTCCTCATCTTGCCGCTCGGCCTGCTCGTGTTCACCTCCCTGCAGAGCGGGGGGGCGTTCTCGGGGGGCTTCCGATTCACCTGGGACTTCGCGAACTACACGAAGCAGATCGTCCAGTACCAGACCCAGTTCGTCCGCTCGGTCGAGTACTCGATCATCGTCACCGTGGCGGCGTTGCTGCTCGCGTACCCGATGATGTACTGGATCGCGTTCTACGGTGGCAGGTGGAAGTCGTCCATCCTGCTGTTGATCTTGATGCCGTTCATCGTCTCGTTCGTGCTCCGGACGATCCAGTGGAAGTTCATCCTGGGTGACAACGGATTGATCTTCGGGCCGCTGAAGTCGATCGGGTTGTTGCCGGAGCATTTCCGCGTGCTCGCCACGCCGTTCGCCGTAGTCGCGGGCATGACGTACAGCTATCTGCCATTCACCGCGTTGCCGCTGTACGTGGCGCTCGAGCGCATCGACAAGCGTCTCGTCGAGGCGGCCAAGGACCTCTACTCCTCGCGGTGGGAGGCGTTCCGGCATGTCGTGCTGCCGCTCTCTTTGCCGGGAGTGTTCGCCGCGTTCCTGCTGACATTCGTCCCGGCGACGGGCGACTACGTGAATGCCGAGC
>JALYLP010000530.1 GCA_030774195.1 Actinomycetota bacterium
CAGCACCACTGCATCGGTCAGGCGCCTGAGGAGCGTCGACTTTCCTGCATTCGTATATCCCACTAGGGCAACCACCGGTACGCCGCTGCGGGAGCGCTGCTTACGCTTGAGTCGCCTGGTTTTCTCCAGCGCCACCAGATCCTTCTTAACTCGTTGCATGCGCCGCAAGATGGCGCGGCGTTCCGCTTCGAGCGCGGTCTCGCCTGGCCCCCGGGTTCCGATGCCACCTCCGAGCCGGGACAGCACATCGCCCCAGCCCCTGAGGCGCGGGAGCCGGTAGTCGAGTTGCGCGAGCTCGACCTGCAACTTTCCTTCGGCGGAACGCGCGTGCTGGGCGAAGATGTCCAGGATCAACCCCGTTCTATCGATGATCTTCAAACCGCGTTCCGCCAGAGGGTTAACACCAGCTTGTTCTTCGAGGTTCCGTCCTTGCGCCGGCGTCAACTCGTCGTCGAAGATCAACATGTCGGCATCGAGCGCGGATGCGATCGACACGATCTCTGCGACCTTTCCCCGTCCCAGATAGGTCGCAGGGTCGGGGGCGTCGCGCTTCTGCACGACCCGCTCGAGGGCGTCTGCACCCGCGGTGTCGGCGAGCGCCTCGAGCTCGTCCAACGACCACTCCGTCTCTTCGGCGGTGGTGTTTCCAAAGGAGGCTCCGACGAGGATCGCGCTCTCGCGCTCGGGTCGGGTTTCGTGACCGGACGCCTTACGGGTCAGGTAACCAGCCTCCTCAATCGCTCGACGCCCTCTTCCAGCCGGTCGTCCGCCAGCGTAAGAGAGAAACGCACGAATCCCTCGCCGGACGGGCCGTAGCCGGTCCCCGGTGCGACCACGATGTCTGCCTCGTCGAGGAGGAAATTCGTGAACGACACCGACGTGTGCCCGTCGGGAACGGGAACCCACACGTAGATGGAGCCGCGTGGGGGCTCCACGACTATCCCCATCGACTTCAACCCATCACAAAGTAGATCGCGCCGGTGCCGGTATCGCTCAACGGTTGCTCTCAAGTGATCCTGGGGGCCATCGAGAGCGGCGATGCCCGCTCGCTGCACGGCATCGAACACCCCCGAGTCGATGTTCGTCTTCAACCGCTTCAAAGCCTCGATCGCAACCGGTGCACCGGACACCCACCCGATCCGCCAGCCGGTCATGTTGTACATCTTCGACAGCGAGTGGAACTCGACGGTGCAGTCCATGGCGCCGTCCGCCTGCAGCGCACTGGGCGCGACATAGCCATCGAAGGTGATCTCGGTGTAGGCGGCGTCGTGAGCGAGCAACAGCTCGTGGTCGCGGCAAAAGTCCACTGCCCGCTGGAAGAATCCCTCGTCCACCGTCGCGGCCGTCGGGTTGGACGGGTAGTTGAGCCACAGCACCCGGGCGCGCGTCACCACGTCTGTGGGGATGGAATCGAGCTCGGGCATGAAGCCGTTGTCCGGAACGATGGGAAGCAAGTAGGGCTCGCCGTGGGCCAGGATCGTTCCCGTTTCGTAGACCGGGTAGGCCGGGTCCGGGATGAGTACGACGTCGCCGGGATCTACGAACGCGACCGGGAGATGGAATATCCCCTCCTTCGAACCGACGAGCGGCTGCACCTCGGTGTCCGGGTCCAGCGTCACTCCGAAGCGCCGCCCGTACCAAGCAGCGATCGATCCGCGGAATCGAGGCATGCCGGTATAGGAGGGGTAGCGATGCGTGTCGGGATCGCGGACCGCGTCTGCAAGGGCTTCGATCACGTGCGGAGGCGAAGGTAGGTCGGGATCGCCCACTCCGAAAGAGATGATGTCCGCGCCGCGCGCCCGCGCCTCGGTGACCTTTCGATCGATCTCCGCGAACAGATAGGCCGGCAGGTTCTCGATCCGCTTAGCCGTCCTCACGCCCACACCTCGGTTCCGATCTCCCCGTCGTAGACCTTCGCTGCACCACCGGTCAGGAAGACGGGCGCCTGCTGGTGCAGACTTCCTGCCCACTCGACCTCGACCTCGCCGCCGGGAAGCTCGACCGTGATCCGCCTGCCCCCACCTACCAGGAGTCGAGTGGCCACCGCTGCAGCACACGCGCCGGTTCCGCACGCGAGTGTTTCCCCGGAGCCGCGTTCCCACACGCGCATCCTGACCCGCTCTGGTGACAGCACCCGCACGAACTCGACGTTCGTGCCGTTGGGGAAAGCAGGATGGTGCTCGATCGTGGGTCCCAGCGTGGTAACGGGCGCCTCCTGAGGATCCTCGACGAAGAGGACTGCATGGGGGTTGCCCATCGACAGGCAGGCGACCTCAACCTCGGTCGATAGCCGGGCGCGCAGAACATCGTCACCTATCAGGTCGACGGGGATATCTCGGGGAGAGAAGATCGGGGGGCCCATGTCGACCCGTACCCGGCCCCCGGGCTGCAGCTCGATCGTCTTCACTCCGCCAAGGGTCTCCACCCGCAACTCGCCGGCCGACGTCATGCCCTCTTCCCGTGCGAAGAGGGCCAGGCACCGGATCCCGTTGCCGCACATCTCCCCTACTGAGCCATCGGAGTTGACGTAATCCATGAGCAGCTCTCCCCCGTCGCGGCCGGGGGCCACACGGATGACCCCGTCGGCACCGATGCCGAAGCGCCGGTCACACACGCGTCTGACAGCCTCCGCCGACAGCTTCAGCGCGTCGCGAGGGTCGGCGACCATGACGAAGTCGTTGCCTGTTCCCTGATACTTGGCGAATCTCATGGTTTCAAAGGTAACCGCGAGGGAGGCTTCCGCCGTGCTGCGAGCAAAGAACCTGGAGTTGAGAGCGGTCGAGCGTGAGGACCTCCGGACGATCTGGAAATGGTTCAACGATGTCGAGGTGGGACTTCCCGCCGGGAATGACATCCGCCCGATCAGCTTTGTTCAACTGGAGGCGAGATTCGAAAAGGAGCTGGAGGAAGATTCCGTGACACGGTTCTCCATGGTCGTGGACGGGACCTTGATCGGAAGGTGCGGACTGTTCGGTTGGGATGAGGCCCTCTCGCTATCGCTGAGCATCGCGATCGGCGAAAAGACCTATTGGGGGAAGCGCCACGGGACGACGGCGATCCGGCTGCTCCTCGACTATGCCTTCATGCACCGGAATGCTCACAGGGTGTGGCTCGAGGTAGCGGCCGATAACGAACGTGCGATCCGCGCCTACAGGAGATGTGGGTTCATCGAGGAGGGTCGTATGCGCGAGAACGCGTGGGACGACGGTCGCTATGTCGACGAGCTCATGATGGCGATTCTCCGCCCCGAATGGGAGGAGCTCAGAAGGCGAGAGAGCCAACCGACTCTCTTCGGCAAGCAGGCTTAGGACGGCCGGCGGAAGAAGTCGACCAACCGATCCGCCAAGTCCGCTTCGCCGGCGTCGAACCACACCACGCGGGGGTCGCTGCGGAACCAGGA
>JALYLP010000531.1 GCA_030774195.1 Actinomycetota bacterium
CGCCCCCGCCACCGCCGACCTCGTCACGACCCTCGAAGGCGTTCGCCTCCGAGGGCTCATGACGATCCCGCCGCTCACGCCGACCGCAGAAGAGGCCCGCCCGTGGTTCGTCCGGCTCCGAGAGCTCCGGGATCTGATCCGAAGAACCTACCCCGACGTGCTGGAACTCTCGATGGGGATGTCGTTGGATTACCAGGTCGCCATCGAGGAAGGCGCTACGATGGTGCGCATCGGAACGGCGTTGTTCGGTCCCCGAGCCGTATCGGGCACACGGGAACGACCCGCGCAGTGAGCAGGAGGACAAGGGGATGGCCGGCGTGTGGAAGAAGACCCTCAACTACCTGGGGTTGGTCGAGGATGAAGAGGACTTCGTCGACGAGTTCTCCGACGCGCAACCCGCTCCCGTACGTCAGATGCGTCCCCAGCCGATCCGCGACATGCCCGCGGGATCCGAAGGTATCGTCCGGACGATCGCGGCTCCCAGGACGGCCGCCGGTCCCTCGGCGATCCACAAGTCCGAGCCGAGGCGCTTCAACGAGGCTCGCGACGTCGCGGACCGCTTCAAGGAGGGCACGGCGGTGATCATGAACCTCCAGAGCACGGAGGATCCGATCGCCCGCCGGCTCGTGGACTTCGCGTCGGGACTCGTGTACGGGCTGGACGGGAAGATCGAGCTGGTAGCCAACCGCGTCTACCTCTTGACCCCGGCGAACGTCGAGGTGTCGGCGGAGGAACGCGAGAAGATCGCCGGCGGCATGTTCTACAACCAGTTCTGACCGCCGAGGACCGCCGGACAACCCGCCCGCGTTCTGCTGCTAGCCTTCCCGCTCGATGACGGGGCTGATCTGCATCGCGCTCTGGGTCGCCACGCTGCTCCTGCTGGCACGGGTGGTGGTGTCGTGGCTGGAGTTCTTCGGTGTCCGACGGCCGATCGTTGGACCGGGTCGTACCGCGTGGGACCTTCTGTACGACGTGACTGAGCCAGGGCTCCGCCCGCTCAGGAAGATCATCCCCCCGGCAGGTATGTTCGACATCTCCGTCATCGTTGCGTTCGTGATTATCTTCGTCTTGCGTTTCGCATTCTGTTGATGGGTATCGAGTGATGGGTATCGAGAGGACTGACATGACGCAGGGATCCCCAGGTGAGGCCCGCCCGGCAGCGGGCTCGACGATCACGCCGCTCGACATCCAGCAGAAGGAGTTCCGGGTCTCGCGGTTCGGGGGCTACCGGATGCGGGACGTCGACGAGTTCTTGGACAAGCTCACGGAGGTCTTCTCCGGGTTGACGGAAGAGAACGCGCGTCTCCGACGGCAGGCCGGGGCGCCCCCGGTCGTGGGTTCCCCCGACCTGGACGACGTCGCTCGCCAGGCCGACGAGATCATCCAGCGTGCGCGCGATGAGGCGACCAGGATCGACACCGAAGCGCGCGCCCGCGCCTCGCTGTCCACCGCCCCCGCCTTGGCGTCGGAGAGCGACCGGGCAGCCGTCAAGGCGTTCCTCGTGCAAGAACGAGCGTTCCTCGAGAGTCTCGCCGGGCTCGTCCAGGGTCATGCGGAGACGGTCAAGGGCATGGCGCGGAGCGTGCGGCGCCCGGCATCGACGGCATCGACGGCATCGACCAAGGGTTCAGACGCGCCTGCCCCTTCGACGGAGCCGGTGGGCGAACCGTCGCCTCCGCCGGCCGACGTCGCGGACAGTGAGCCCGACGAGGGTTCGATCGTGGAGGTCAAGGACGCGGCGGCGACGCAGAGCCTTCCCGCCGCGGAGGAGCCCGGCGAGCTCGCGCAGACCCGGCCGACCACGAATAGACGAGCGAACGATCGTGGCGATGGTGACCCCTCGTTGCGGGAGCTCTTCTGGGGTGAGGAAGAGCAGTAGGACTTCTCCACCTGCGGCGATAGCCGTTCGTGCTGCTCAGAGCGGTAAACGCCGACTATCGACTCAACTCCAATCCACCGTACTCAGGCTGTGTTCGTGGCACGCCTGTGGCACGGCCGAAGTTATCCGCTCTACTTCGACCGCCGCTCGGCCTTCACGTCCTCGTCCGGGATCACCCACGCCTCGCGGCCCGCGATGTTGCCGAGGGTCGCGTGCGGGAAGCGCCCTGCCTTGGCCCACCGGAGCACCGACATCGGGCTGACGCCGAGCATCTCGGC
>JALYLP010000532.1 GCA_030774195.1 Actinomycetota bacterium
GTGTCCAATCGGCACGGATCTGCCGCTTCAGTCGGGGGACTCGTCGAGCCGACGACTCAGGTCCCCAGCCGTTCGTCGAGGAGACTCTCGATCGGCCATGTTCCCTCGGTGGTGTTCGAGATCACGGTGTAGGTGGTCGTCGACGCAGGGTCGTGCGTGCTGCGGAACGAGACGCCAGCGTCGTATCCATGCAA
Source organism: Actinomycetota bacterium (assembly GCA_030774195.1). Lineage (GTDB taxonomy): Bacteria > Actinomycetota > UBA4738 > UBA4738 > HRBIN12 > AC-51. The sequence continues at coordinate 195 of JALYLP010000532.1, forward strand.
CTCCACGACGTCGCTTGACACATGGAGCCAGAAGCCGAGGCCGTAGCGCGTCGACTGTTCCGGCACGTCGCGTGAGACCGCACCATCTCAGCCACCCAGTCCCTTGACACGACCTGCCCGGCGAAGAACGCGCTCCACAAGGAGCCCACGTCCGCCACGGTGGTATAGATCCCACCATCGCCGCTGCCGCGCACCGGCAGGTGGAACACGTTGGTCCTCGAGCCGTCCTCTGTGAGATATCCGAGCGCGGCACGCCCCGGGAGTTCGTCGGAGCGCAGGAACTCGGTGTCGTCCATGCCCGCCGGTTCGCATACGCGTCGACGCGCGAGCTCGTGGAACGGCACACCGCTCGTCCGCTCGGCGATCAACGCGAGCACGACGTAGCCGCCGTTGCTGTAGGCGAACCGCTCGCCCGGTGGGATCGCGGCGGGGTAACCGCCGAGCACCGCGAGGAACTGCTCGGTCGTCGCGAGCTCGTGCACCGGAACCGGCATCACATAGTCGGTGATCGCATGACCTGCGTCCTCGTCGAGGTAGTCACCGATGCCCGATCGGTGCGACAGCAGGTGTTCGATCGTCACGTCGTCGCCGATGAGCGGGAGATCCCCGCCGAGCACCGAACGCGCCGTGGTGGTGAGATCAAGAGAGCCGTCTTCGATCAGGCTCACCACCGCGAGCGCCGTCAGGCCCTTCGTGCCGCTCGCGATCCCGAACTGGGTGTCGATCGTGTTGGAGATCTCGTGGCCGTGATCGGCCAGCCCGTACGCCTTCGCGAGCTCGATGCTGCCGGAGCGGTCGACGTGCACGACGCCGGAGAACCCCGTGCGATTGGCCACCGAGTCGACTGCGTCCTCCAACGGCTGCATTCAGCAGACCCTATCGGGCGACGCGCCGCTGGGGTGGCGTTCACCCTGGTGCCCGAGCGCGCGCTATGTCTTTTGGGCGTTGCGAACGGTTACTTGAGCGACTTACGGCCGGTTCCACTTCATGACGTGCTTCTTGGCCTCATCCAACGACACCCGTCGTTGAGCCGCTCCGACGGCCGCGGCGTACTCAAGAGCGTCGTGGCGTGATCCTCCTCTGACTTCGACCTCGACGGTCTTCCGCCCTTCCTTCAACGCCGCTGCGATGCGATGGTAGCCGTCGGCAAGGAGAAGGCCTTCCTCGGTCTCGAACACGACGACCGGGGCGAGCGAATCGATGGAGTGTCGGTAGTGTTGGATGCGTTCGGTGTCGAGATGGTGCTCCGGGTCGACCGGTGAAGTCGCGAGGATGTCGGCGATCTTCAACCTCGTCATCGTCGGGCGGAGTGTAGCCCTCCGGTGCAGGGGAGAGGCCATCTCATTGGTGACCGGCGCCTCGCTGGAGCTGCCTGACCCGCGCGAGCCACGTGGTCGATCTCTCGCCCGGCCGTGAGTCGGCCTATTTCGGCAAGTCACCGAGGTCACTGGGCAGGTTCCCAGCTAACCAGGCCCCGGCAGACAGACGATCCTCGCGAGGTGAACGGACCGACGATCGAGGACTCGAGACGGGTGGTCGCCCGGATCCGGACCCGAGGGATCTCCACTTGACGCGAGCCCGTGGCACCGAGTATTTTACCGTCCGGTTATATAACCGGAGGGTTCAATGGCAACGGCGACCGATCGGCTGGACCGCACGTTCGCGGCCCTCGCGGATCCCACACGGCGGGCGATCCTCGCGCGGCTGGCCGTGGGGGAGGCCTCCGTCACCGAGCTGGCGGAGCCGTTCGAGGTGAGCCTGCCGGCGGTCTCGAAGCACCTGAAGGTGCTCGAGCGGGCGGGGCTCATCGCGCGGGGCCGGCAGCGACAGTGGCGGCCCGCCCGACTCGAGGCGGGGCCGCTCAGGGAGGTCGCCGAGTGGACCGAGCGATACCGCCGCTTCTGGGAGGAGAGCTACGACCGGTTGGACGAGTACCTGGACGAGCTCCAGGGA
>JALYLP010000533.1 GCA_030774195.1 Actinomycetota bacterium
CCACGAGCATTGCCAAGGGTCGGGTGCGGTGGCAGGATGACCGTCCGTCGCAGTCCGAACCATTAGGAGGAGAGATGGCGCATCCGAACGAGGATCTGGTCCGTCGCGGCTTCGCGGCGTTCGGGACCGGAGACATGGCGACGCTCGGGGAGCTGTTTACCGACGACATCGTATGGCACGCCGGTGGGCGCAGCCCGATCTCGGGGGACTACAAGGGCAAAGCCGAGGTTGTCGGGTTGTTCAAGCAGCTCGCGGAACCGGCCGGGGGGACCCTCCGCACCGATATCCACGACGTGCTGGCGAACGACGAGCACGTGGTCGCCCTGACCACGGGGAGCGCGGAGCGTGAGGGGAAGAGGCTGAGTGACGATGGGGTACAGATCTTCCACGTGAAGGACGGCAAGGTCACCGAGACCTGGTTCCACCCCGGCGACCAGTACGCCAACGACGAGTTCTGGAGCTGACCCGGACCGAGCAAACGCCGAACACGTAGTCGCGGCGGCTCGGCGAATACGACGAGGTGGACGTCAGACTACGATCGACCAGCCGCCTCTTGCCAGCACATCCAATACGGCCGACCTCGTCCGATGGCCTCGCCAGTACCGGGCGGACCTGTGTCGACAAGCACGACGCCACCCGAGCCGACGACGACGAAACACCGAACCTCGATAGTCACCGGATCCGGCCCGAGCATTCCAGGCGGAACCTGCAGCTGGGTTACCACCGGCTCGACATGCGGGACGCTCATCCGATGAGGATAGCTGGCCGAGCGGCGGTAATCCCGGACGCCGGGGGTGATACCCGAGTCTGATGACTCGACCGTCCGAGAAACGCGCTCGCGTCGAATCAACGCATCGTGCGCAAACTCGGAGCTATTGACAGGTGGAGCTGCGAAAAATCGTTTGGGGCGATGGTCGTCACGGGAGGTCAATGGTAGCGGCGTATTCGACGACGCAACGACCAAACGTATCGGCGGACTGCGCTTTGGCGACTCTGACTCAGGGGCGGATCATGCCGAAGAGCTGCGCCTGCTCCACCCAGCGGACCCCGTCCACTTCGTGGACGCCTTCGCCGTTGGCAAAGGTTCGGTCCTCGGGGAGCCAGTTCCCTACCCGCAGCCGCGGCTCCGCGCACTGCGGTGGAGACGACTTCAGCAAGACCTCGCACAGCCAAACTGCGCCATCGGCCTCCCTCAGCACGATGCCGTTCACCAACTGTGGCTCGACGCCCACGTAGGCGAGGGCATCGCTGACACTTGTACCTGGGCCGTCGGCCTCCACGCCGTTTATGAGCGTGAGCGTCGCGGTGGCCAGGCCGCTTGGACTGGGCGCGAGCCGCATCTGACTCGGCAACGCGCTCGGCGTCGGACTCGGTGAGGGATTCGGCGCGCCACCTCCGCAGGCGGCTGTCGCAGCCGCGATCACGGTGATGAACACGATTCGGAGGTGACCTTGACTCATCTTGTGTGGCTCCCCAATCTCGAAGCTGTCGGTGGAAGGGCTGCACCTCCTTCCAAGGCAGGAACCACGTCGGGCCACGACCGCCCATTCCGTTGTCGGCAGATCTGCTATTGAGACGCGCCTGGCATGGGCCTGTTACTGGGGATTCGGGGAACCCACGATCCCTCGCGAAGACTGAGGTCGACCCGGAGATTTCATGGTGAGACAAGGAGCTCCCAGCACAAAGTTCAAGTCTTCGTGCGCAAACTCGGAACTAGTGACCGGTGGAGCTGCGTGAAGTCGTTCGGGGCGAGGGTCGTCACGGGGGGCCAATGGTAGCCCGACGACCCGTCCCCGGCGGCCCCGGAGCCGATCCGGCTTGGCCGACTAGGGCCGGAGCTGACCGGGCTATCCGCAGCACTACGCCTTCCTCGTGAGCGAGGACGAGTTCGATCAGATCTTCGGCCGCCTCAAGGAGCGTGGCCTCGCCTACTGGGCCGATCCCGGCCACCACCTCGCAACCCAGATCAATACCCACGATGGCGGGCGTGGCGTGTACTTCGATGATCCGAGCGGGCACAGTCTCGAGATCATCACGAGGTCCTACGGGAGGCCCGCTAGGTCCGGCGGAATTGCTGCGCCTCGCGTGCCCCTTCGATCAGCCGGCCGGCGGCGTCATGCCGAGGAGCTGCCCGAGGTCGGGCCTCGTGAACGGGTCGTCTTCGACGATCTTGCCATCGGCGAGACGGTAGAAGGTGAGACCCTGGGCTGTGACTTTCTCCCCATTGGGACGGGTGACCTCGCTGGTGAAGCGGGCGACCACCATATCCCCGTCGGCCACGAGGTCCTGGATGGTGAAGCGCATGCCGGAGAC
>JALYLP010000534.1 GCA_030774195.1 Actinomycetota bacterium
GAGGAGTACCGGTCGGCCGGAGCCGACCTGGTGGTCGTCTACCCCGTGATCGTGCCCGGCTCCCCCCTCGCACGGAGCGCGCTCGGCACGCTCGAAGCGCTGGCCCCCAACGGTTGAACGGCGCCTCGTTCCAGGAACCTGGCCTCGGTGGTTCGGCTCACTCCTCCGACGCGGTAGGATTTCACCGGTCCACACCGTAGAAACAGGTGAAAAGGGGAAGGCGATGACCTACACGATCTGCGAGCCGTGCATCGACGTGAAGGACCGCGCCTGCGTCGACGAGTGCCCGGTCGACTGCATCTACGAAGGCCCGCGCATGCTCTACATCCAGCCGGACGAGTGCGTCGACTGCGGGGCGTGCGAGCCGGTGTGCCCCGTGACCGCGATCTTCTACGAGGACGACGTCCCCGGCGAGTGGAAGCAGTTCACTCCGATCAACGCCGAGTGGTTCAACGAATCGGTCTCGGGTCTCGGTTCGCCGGGCGGCGCGGCCCAGGTGGGGCCTGCCGCCGTCGACCACCCGGTCGTTGCCGCCTGGGAGGCCGTCTAGCGTTCCGGTGATCCGTCCGGCTGCGCCGGGAGGAACACGCGGAACGAGGCGCCGCCGCCCGCACGCTCCTCGACCCACGCCCGACCGCCGTGGAGTTCCGCGAACCGCCGGACGAGCGTCAGCCCGACGCCGACGCCCGGCGAATGCTGGGGCGCGTCCGGACCCTGCCGGAACGGTTCGAAGATCGCATCGCTGAGCTCCGGCGCGACGCCGGGCCCATCGTCCTCGACGAGCAGGAGGACACCGTCGGGGGTCGCTCGAACGCTGATCCAGATCGTGGACGTGGTCGGCGTGTGCCGCACCGTGTTCGCGAGCAGGTTCTCGATGACCCGCTCGACCTTCGCGGCGTCCACGGCGACCGTGACCGACGCGATGTCCGTCCGGAGGCGTGAGTCCGCGATCAGGTCGGACTCGGCGACCACCCGGCGCACCAACGCGCCGACGTCGGTCGGCTGGAGCTTCGGCGTGACGATCCCCCGCGCGAGCCGGTCGAGATCGAGCAGGTTCGTGACGAGCCGGTCGAGCCGTCGCGCGTTGTCCGCGATGCGGCGGGCCAGGTCCTGCGCATCGGACTCCTCCAGATGCACGTCGCCCCGCTCGAGCGTGATCGCGAGACCCAAGATGGCGGCAAGCGGCGTCCGCAGGTCGTGAGACACCGCTTGGAGGAACGTGTTCTTCATCTCGTCCAGCGCACGGAGCCGTCCGGACGCCTCGCGTTCGACCTCGAGCGCGCGCGAGAGCTGCTCCTCGGCTTGCTTCCGCTCGGTGATGTCCAAGAGGAACCCCTGCCAGAAGGGCGGACGACCCTCGATCTGGACCCGTTGCGCCTGATCCTGGACCCAGACGATCCGCCCGTCCTTGGCGATCATCCGGTACTCCATGCTGATCTCCTCGACGCCGCTCGAGTTGGACGCGACGTCCGCCGACAGCACGCGCTCGCGATCATCGGGGTGGATCGTTCGGGTCCAGAGCGTGGGATCGTCGATCACCTCGTCGGTCGTGTACCCGAACAGCACGTCCTGCCGGGGCGAGATGTAGGTCGTCCGGGAGAGCGTGGGGGAGTCCGGGTCGAACTCCTGCGTGTAGATGACCGCCGGGTTCTTCTCGACGATCGTGCGGAACTTCTCCTCGGCCTCACGGAGCTGCCGTTCGGCCTCGTAGCGCTCCGAGATGTCGAGCATGAAGCCCTGCCACCATCCCTCGAGACCGACCTCCTCGACCCATGTGGCTTCGTCGTGGACCCAGGTGTAGGTACCGTCCGCCCGCAGGAGCCGGTAGTCGCAGGAGAACCGCTCTCGGGTGACGTTCGCATGTTCGTTCGCAGTCACGACCGTGTCCACATCATCGGGATGCACGTGGTCGAGCCAGAACTGCGGTGTCGCCGACCATTCCGCGGGCCGGTGCCCGAACACGCGCTCGAGCTGCGGGCTGATGTAGAAGCGGTCGCTCGACAGGTCGAGCGCTTCGCGGTACACGACGGCCGGGAGGTTCTCGACCGTCGCGCGGAACAGACGCTCGGTCTCGATGAGTCGCTCCTCGGCCTGCTTCTGGGCCGTGATGTCGAACAGGAAGCCCTGCCAGAAGGCGTCGCCGTCCGTGGACGGGACGAGCACCGCCTCGTCATGCACCCAGACGTACTCGCCATCCGCTCGCCGGAACCGGTAGTCGGCCGCGAACGGCGCGTGGTCCTCGTTCGAACGCTCGTCGTACGCGCGGATCCCCTCTCGGTCGTCCGGGTGGACGTGATCGACCCAGAAGTCGGGCGTCCAGATCCACTCCTCGGCCGTGTACCCGAAGACCTGCTCGACCGTGGGGCTGATGTACAGCTTCTCGGGAGTGTTGTCGGTGGATTCCACATAGACGACCGCCGGCATGTGATCCACCAGCGCCTGGAGGCGTTCCTGCGCCTGCCGGAGTCGCGCCTCGGTCTCCATGCGCTCCGTGACGTCGACCATGACGCCCTGCCAGACGAGTGGGTTCCCGTCCGTGTCGCGGATCAGGTGGCTCTCGTCGTGGAACCACACCGTCCTGCCGTCGGCGGCCACCATCCGGTACTCCTGGAGGTAGGGCTCCCCGGTCTCGGCCGTTCGATGCGACTCGGCCAGGACCGCGCTCAGGTCATCGGGGTGGACCACGTGCGTCCAGAAGCCCGGCTCCTCCCACTGCGCCGCCGAGTACCCGAGGAGCTGCTCGATCTGCGGACTGACGTAGGCGGTCGACGTGGTCTGGTCGAAACCCTGCGGTTGCGGTAGCTCTTGGTACGTGATCGCGGGCGTGTTCTCGACGATCGCCCGGTAGCGTTCCTCGGCGACACGGACCTGTTCCTCGGCTTCCTTCCGCTGCGTGACGTCGAACATGAATCCCTGGAAGAACGCCACGGTTCCGTCGTCGTGCAGCACGGTCGTGGAGGTGTCCTGCACCCACACCCAATGGCCATCCGCATGCTGCATCCGGTAGACCTCGTCGAACGGGTCGAGGTCGTTGACGCTGAAGGCCTCGCGGGCGCGAAGAGCCGCGAGGTCCTCGGGATGGATCAGCTCGAACCACAACCCCGAGTTCCGGATGAATCGCTCGGGCGGGTAGCCCAGCACCTGTTCGATCTGCGGACTCACGAACGTCATCGTCGCGCCCAGTCCGGGCCCGCCGCCCGTCGGCTCGTCGATGTAGGTCACCGCGGGGATCGCCTCCACCATGCTCCGGTACCGGCGCTCGGCATCCTGGAGCAGGCGTTCCGCCTCCTTCCGGGCGGTGACGTCGATCATGAACCCCTGGAAGTGCGACACCGATCCGTCCTCACTCGGCACGGGAGACGAGGTGTCGTGGACCCAGACCCAGTGACCGTCGACGTGATGCATCCGGTATTCCTGGTCGAAGGCGAGTCCTTGGTGACCGGCCTGGCTCGCCGCTTCTTCCATCCAGGCGCGGTCATCCGGGTGGACCAGGTCGAACCAGAAGTCGGCGTCGGCCAGGAATCGTTCGTACGGATAACCGAGCAGCGCTTCGATCTGCGGGCTGATGAACGCCATCCGCGCGCCGGTGGGCTCCATCACATCGACGTACGTCACCGCGGGGATCCGCTCGACCACGCTTCGATAGCGCGACTCGGCCGAGAGGAGCCGTTCGTCCTGCCGGCGGCGTGCGATAGCGGCGCCGAGCAGCGCGGCCGCCGTACGGAGCCCTTCGAGGTCGGTCACCGACCAATCGCGAACGCCGTCGCAATCATCGAAGCCGATACAGCCCCACCAGCCGCCGTCCACGGTGATCGGGAGATACGCGAGGGACACGATCGATTGATGCCGCAAGGCCGGGCGTTCCTGTTCGGGGAAGGTCTCGATCGCGCCGATGATGGACTCACCGGTGCGCATCCGCTCCACCCAACGGGTGTGGTCCGGCTCCCACCCCAGACCGTCCACGAGCAGGTCACCTTGGTGGGAGGGAGTGCTGGGCGAACACCACTCGGCAGCGATCTGCATGGTCAGGCCGCCGTCGGTGTGTTCGTTGCGTACGAGATGGACGCGGGAGACGTCCGCGGCGACCCCCAGTCGTTCCAAGACCTCGACGGCGACCTCGTTCCAGTCACTCGACAGCAGCAGGCGCTCCGCCGCGAAGGCGACGGCCTCGAGGACCGCGTCGCGTCGAAGAGGAGCCGCCTCCGCGGCGCGTGCCGTCTCGACCATCTCTGAGTGCCTCCTCGCTGCCCGGAGTGCAGCAGAGCACGGCCCGAACGGGACCGCGCGTCCCATGGATTATCGGCGCAGGTCACACAGGGTGAAGTCGGGACCGCGGGGGGTCGCGCCTAGTACCGACGGACTACCGCTAAACGCCTGCGATCAGTCGGTCTCGGGCTGGGCCGGGACGAGGCCGGGAGTGGATCCCGCGGTCGCGAGCTCCTCGTGGCTGGGCCAGCGCTCGCGGGACCGCTCGGCCAGCCGGAACATCAGCTCGACGGCTTTCGGATCCTCGTCCATCGCGCGGGTGACCTCGATCACCCCTTCGGCGATCGCGCGGTCCCAGATCTCTTGCCCCAGATCGGTCCGAACGATCGAGAGCGTCCAGCCGCCCTCCTGGCCGAGGCCCCCGAACGAGATGTCGGCGTGCTCCGCGGCGAAGTCCGGGCACCGCAGGCACCCAGGGCGGGTGAACCGGTGCGACTGCTTCAGCGAGTAGGTGATCTCCTCGCCGGTGTCCGTGTAGAACAGGAGCTTGCCCTTGACGTTGACCCGAACCAGGTGGTCGAGGTCGATCCCCAGCTCGTTCTGCGCGATCTCGACCATCAGTCCGTCATAGGTGAACGACTTCGAGCAGAGGAGCCCGAACGTCCAGGCGATCTTCTTGCGCCATTTGTTGACCCGGCGGGCTTCCATGACGCCGGTGACCGAGGTCTGGCAGCCCATCCCGACCAGGGCGACCTTCGACAGCCCCATCTCCGCAGCCTTGAGCAGGGCGAGCGGGTTGGCGCTGTACGTGTAACGGCTGCCCGCGGACGCCAGGACCCCGGCACGATCGGTGACGACGGCGGGCTCGCAGTCCCACTGGCGTTCGTCCGAAAGCACGGACGTCGCGGCGCTGTCGATCATCCCGTTCTCGAGCCCCCAGATCAGCAGGGCCGAGACCACGCCGCCATCCTGGCCTTGCATCAGCGCTTCGGGCGACGTCGCTCGGGCGAGGTAGATCTCACGGTACTTCCCGATCAACTCCTCGGGTTGGCGCACCTGACCGAACATGAGCTCGTCGATCTCGGACTCCCACTCGCGGAAGCGCGGGCACGCGAGCGTGCAGAGCGAACAGCCTCGGTCCCCGTGCGTGCAGACGTCGGGGCCGTCCTCCTGGAGCTGGACGGGCTTGTTGTCCTCGTATCCGAGAACGTGGAACGGGCACGCCACGATGCAGGCCGTGCATCCGGTACAGAGGCCCGTCAGTACCACCTCGTTGTAGAGGTCCCGCCACTGCGTTGTGTCGGTTTTGGGCATCCTGGGCGCAGGATACTCGGGCTGTGGCGATATCAGATGCTGCGGCTCAGATGCTGCCGCTCAGATGCTGCCGCTCAGACGCTGAAGGACTCGCCACAAGCGCATCCGTGGACCGCCTGGGGGTTGTTGACCTTGAGGCCGCCTCCGAGGAGCGCGGTATCGAAGTCCAGCGTGGAGCCCGAAACGATGGGGACGCTCTTCGGGTCGATCACGACGCGGACGTCCTCAGCAGCGGCGATCACGATGTCATCCGGCTCGGGTGTTCCGGTGAAGCCCATCTCGTAGGCGAACCCCGAGCAGCCCCCCGCGACCACCCGCAGCCGCAGGACCGGCTCGGCGTGGCCTTCCTTGGCGGCGAG
>JALYLP010000535.1 GCA_030774195.1 Actinomycetota bacterium
GATCCACCCTTGGTGGATCCGCCGCCTCCAGAGGCTCCTCTGCAGGCGATGCCTCCTCGCCTTGCGGGCCAGGCCCGCTGCAGAGGCTCCTCCGCGGGTGGACCGCCTACTCGCTGTTGGCTAGGGCAAACCGGTGCGGGGCCGGTAACCTCTTCAGAGCCATGAGCGACTCTCAGCAGACCTATTTCATCCGGACCTTCGGGTGTCAGATGAACGAGCACGACTCCGAACGGATGGCCGGCATGCTCGAAGCGGACGGCTACCTGCGGGTCGAAGATCCGGAGGACGCTTCGGTCGTGGTCTTCAACACCTGCTGCATCAGGGAGAACGCCGACACTCGGCTGTACGGGAACCTGGGTCACATGAAGTCGATTAAGGATCGGACTCCGGGCATGCGGATCGTCGTCGGCGGTTGCCTCGCGCAGAAGGACCGTCATCTCATCCAACAGAAGGCCCCCTACGTCGATGTGGTGCTGGGGACCCACAACCTCGCCAGCCTGCCCCGGCTCCTCCGGGAGTCATCGACCGAGCCCGCTTTCGAGATCCTCGAGCAGACCGAGATCTTTCCCTCGGCGCTCCCTGCCCGGCGAACCTCGCCGTGGCACGCATGGGTCTCGATCTCGATCGGATGTAACAACTCCTGCACCTTCTGCATAGTCCCAGCCGTGCGCGGCCGGGAGGTGTCGCGGCGTGTCGGTGAGCTGGTCCAGGAGGTCGAGGGGCTCGTCGCCGACGGCGTGGTCGAGGTCACTCTGCTCGGGCAGAACGTGAACTCCTACGGACGCGACCTGGACGGAAGGCCCTTGTTCGCAGCGCTTCTCCGGGCCCTCGACGAAGTAGAGGGTCTCGAACGTGTCAGGTTCACAAGCCCCCACCCGAAGGACTTCCGCCAGGACACCGTTGAGGCGATGGCGGAGTGCTCAGTCGTGTGCGAGCACATCCACCTGCCGGTGCAGGCGGGATCGGATCGCGTTCTGAAGAGGATGAAGCGCGCCTACACGCGGCGGAGCTATCTGGACAAGGTGCGGATGGTCCGGGACGCCATCCCGGGTGTCGCTGTCACGACGGACATCATCGTGGGTTTCCCGGGAGAGACCGAGGACGACTTCGATCAGACCCTGTCGCTGGTGGAAGAGGCGCGCTACGACTCGGCGTTCACGTTCCAATACTCGCCGCGTCCGATGACGGCAGCCGCGTCCTTCGACGAACAACTCCCCAAGGAGGTCGTGCAGGAGCGCTACGACCGGCTGACGGAGCTGCAGGAGCGCATCGGGCTCGAACGCAACCGCACCATGATGGGTACGACCCAGGAAGTGCTCGTCGAAGGCAGCTCCAAGAAGGATCCTGATCGTCTCACGGGGCGCACCCGTAACAACAAGCTCGTGCACTTCACCTCCGATGGCGCCGGGGAGGGATCGTTCCGCACGGTGGCGATCACCGGGGCACACTCGCATTTCCTCGAGGGTGACATCGTCGGAGCTCGCGCTCAGGATGCGCGGCGCAGCCTGTCCTTGCCTCTAGTGTCGGTGGGCGCGAGCAGTAACAGCTGCGGTTGAGCAGAGGCGTCCAGGGCGCGCTCGTACCTCACGCGCCGGTGCTGCTCCCGGAGGTCGTTGGCCACGGGGTTGCGGCCGAGACCGAAGACATACGGGACGCGCTGACAACCCTCTCGTTCGACGATGTCGAACTTGTGGTGTTGTTATCGCCGCATGCCCGTGCGACCGGCGTGTACGAATCTGTAGCAGGCGATCTGAACGACTTCGGTATCCCTGGGATCGAGCTGGAACGACACTCCGATCCCGATGCCGTGGAGATGCTGGCGGCCGACTGGAACCAGATAGTGCTTCGTGAGCCGATAGACCATGGCGTCCTCATTCCTTTGAAAACACTTGCCACCGGTCCGACCCTGATTGTGGCCGCCGGACTTGCCGGTACCGACGAGGAGGCAACGTCACCCGACGAAGCGATCGCCGCCGGGCTGGCCTTCGCGGACGCGATCGCGGAGTTGTCCCGCGCCAGATCACTCTGCCTGGTGGTGAGTGCTCAGACCTCTTGCGCGTTGACGCCGCGGGCGCCGTTGACCGAGCGAGCCGAGGCCAAGCCGGTGGAGGCAAACGTCGTGCGTGCTCTGGGCGGTGACCCGTCCGCTCTCGGCGAGTCGGTGGGAGATCTGTGGAGGCTTGGCGGCTCGTGCTCCCCCGGCACCCTGGCGGTCTACGGGCGCGTGTTCTCCGGCCGACAGTCGGAAGTTCTCGCCTACGCGTACCCGTTCGGCGTCGGTTATGTCGTCGCCCGCGTGACCTGATGACGGTGCGCGTTGCAGCGATCGTGGGAGCGACGGGAGTCGGAAAGACGAAAGTCTCCCTCGCGGTTGCGCCGCAGCTCGACGCTGAGATCGTATCGGTGGACTCGATGCAGATCTACCGCGGGTTGGATATCGGTACCGCCAAGCCGAGCGCGCCGATGCGCGCCGCAGTTCCGCATCATCTGATCGACCTGTGCGATCCTTCCCACGAAATGAGCGTCGCGGAGTTTCAGGAGCTGGGCCGAGGTGCGATCGCAGAGGTCACCGCCAGAAGCCGGCGGCCGCTGCTGGTGGGTGGCTCCGGGCTCTACTTCCGGGCCGTCGTCGACGACCTGCGATTCCCTCCGCGGTCTGTGCAGGTTCGCCAGCAGCTCGAGAGCGAGATCGAGGCGCAGGGAGCCGAGGCTGTCTACGAACGACTCGCCAAACTCGATCCCCGCGCCGCCGCCAAGATCGATCCCATGAACGCACGCCGTATCGCACGGGCGCTAGAGGTGATCGAGGTGACCGGGCGACCCTTCTCGGAGAGCGATGCATGGGAGAAGTTCGGCAGCATCTATGACCTTCGCGTTGCGGGCCTGACGCTGACGCGAGAGAAGCTATTCGGCCACCTCGGGGCTCGGGTAGACGCGATGTTGGATGACGGTCTCATCGAGGAAGCGCGCGCTCTGCAGGGGGCTGGGATGGGGAGCAGCGCGGGACAGGCCCTCGGCTACCGGCAGATCCTCGAAGCCCCCGCAGGACGGTCACACGACCAGATCCGTGACGACATCCTGGCCGCGACCAAGAGATTTGCGCGTCGGCAAGAGTCCTGGTTCCGCAGCGACCCCCGCGTGGTGTGGTTCGACGCCGGCGAACCGGACGTG